>NZ_BAAGPR010000094.1:0-32060 GCF_054783955.1 Streptomyces mayteni
CGCCCTGCCTCGCCGGCGAAGCCGGCCGGGGTCCGGCCGGCTCCCTGCGCTTCGCGCGCCCGGCGCGGCAGGCCGTCAGATGGCTCGCGCACCGGCCAAGGGGCGGGTGGGTGGGGGAAGACCGGGCTGGCCGGCCGCAGGCCCGGCCGGCGACCGCAGCGTCGGCCGTCCGCCGGCCCGGACCCAGCGCCCCGCTTGACCGGCCGCAGGTCCGGCCCGCGTCGCGCGCAGCGGGAAGGGCGGGCGGGTGGGGAAAAAGCCTGCACCGCCCAGCGTGCCGGCCCACCGAGGGCCGGCCGCCGGCCGCGCGCACCGCGCGTAGCGGGAAAGGCTTGTGGGGGCACCTCCCAGCGTTAGCTGGGGGAGGGTGGGGGCAAACCCCCGTCAACCCCCCAGCGGCGCCGTCGACGCTCGAACCACCAGTTCCGTCGCCAACTCCACCCGCGGCGAGTCGATCTCCTCCCCCCTCGCCTGCCGCAGCACCGTCCGCGCCGCCACCTTCCCCATCTCCGCCAGCGGCTGCCGCACCGTCGTCAGCGGCGGAGCCGACCACCGCATCTCGGGGAGGTCGTCGAAGCCGACGACGCTCACGTCCTGCGGCACCCGCAGCCCGAACTGCCGCAGCGCCTCGATCGCGCCCATCGCCATCTGGTCGCTGGAGGCGAAGACCGCCGTGGGCGGTTCCGGGAGTTCCATCAGCCGGCGGCAGCCGTGGAAGCCGGACTCGTGGTAGAAGTCGCCCGGCACCGTCAGCGCTTCCTCCACCGGCACGCCGGCCGCCTCCAACGCGGCCCGGTAGCCGTCGTGTCGGGCCCGGCTGCACAGCAGCCGCGGCGGTCCCGCGATGAAGCCGATCCGCCGGTGGCCGAGTTCCAACAGGTGTTCCGTGGCGGCGATGCCGCCCGCCCAGTTGGTGGCGCCCACCGTCGGCGCCGCGAGCGACGCGCCACCCGCCGGGTCGACGACGACGATCGGCACCCCGAGCCTGGTGAGCTCCTTGTGCAGCACCGGCTCGAGCACCGACGTCACCATGATCACGCCGTCCGAGGCGCGGGCCCGCAGGTTGGTCATCCACTGCCTGGCGGCGCCGGCGCGGTCGTGGATGGCCGAGACGACGGTGCCGACGCCTGCGGCGTGCGCGACCTCCTCGACGCCCCGGATGATCTCCACGGCCCACGGGCTGTCCAGGTCGTTGAAGACGAGGTCGAGGAGGGCCGCCCGGTCGCCCGGCGGCTGGGTGCGGCGCCGGTAGCCGTAGTGCCGCAGCAGCTCCTCGACCTTGGCCCGCGTCTCCGGTGCCACGTCGGAGCGGCCGTTGACCACGCGGGAGACGGTGGGCACCGACACGCCCGCCTCCCTCGCGATGGCCGTGATGGTCACCTTGCGTTCTGCTGCCATGAGCACCTTCTTCTGTCGCATCCGGGCGCGTCCGGCCACCGGAAGTTTTTCAATGTTATTCCGGAAGGCTTGACGCCCTCCAGGGCGGCCCATAGAAACGGACGCGTCAGCCTGCGGGGGCATGACAACGAGAGGGGTATCGCATGCATCCCCTGGTGCGCAGAGCCGCAGTCGTGATCGCGACCGGAGCGTTCCTGCTCTCCGGCGGCGCGGTGTACGGCAGCGCGCAGGCCCAGGAAGCCCAGATCCAGGAGGCGCTGTCCGAGGACGGCCCGGCGGTCCAGGCCGCGACGCTGCGCGAGGCGGCCGCCGCCCAGGGCAGGTTCGTCGGCACCGCCATCGCCGATGGCAAGTTGAGCAACACCACCTACACCAACATCGCCCGTACCGAGTTCGACAGCGTCACCGCTGAGAACGTGATGAAGTGGGACACGCTAGAGCCGTCGCGCAATTCGTTCAACTACGCGCCCGGTGACCGGCTCGTGAACTTCGCCCAGGCCAACGACCAGCAGGTCTACGGACACACGCTGGTCTGGCACAGCCAGCTGCCCGGCTGGGTGGCGAACGGCGGCTTCAACGCCACCGAGCTCAACTCGATCATGACCAACCACGTCACCAACGTCGTCACCCACTACCGGGACTCGATCGAGTACTGGGACGTCGTCAACGAGGTGTTCAACGAGGACGGCACGCTGCGCGGCTCGGTGTTCCAGAACACCATCGGCCAGAGCTACATCGCCAACGCCTTCCGCGCCGCGCGGGCCGCCGACCCGGACGCCAAGCTGTGCATCAACGACTACAACGTCGAGGGCACCAACGCGAAGAGCAACGGCCTCTACAACCTGGTGAGTTCGCTGCTCAGCCAGGGGGTGCCCGTCGACTGCGTCGGCTTCCAGTCGCACTTCATCCTGGACCAGATCCCGTCCACCCTCCAGGCGAACATGCAGCGCTTCGCCAACCTGGGCCTGGAGGTCAACATCACCGAGCTGGACATCCGGATGACCCTGCCGGCCGACAGCGCCAAGCTGTCCCGCCAGGCGACGCAGTACGCGTCCGTCGTCGGCACCTGCCTGGCGGTGGCGAACTGCGGCGGCATCACGGTGTGGGGCTTCGGCGACGCGGACTCCTGGATCCCCGGCGTCTTCGACGGCCAGGGCGCGGCCTGCCTCTACGACAACGCCTACGCCCCGAAACCGGCCTACAGCGCCATGCTGACGGCCTTCGGCGGCGAGCCGGGCGACCCCGGGGACCCGGGCGACCCCGGGGAGCCACCGGTGACCGGCTGCGTCGCCAACTACCAGGTGACCAGCCGCTGGAACGCCGGCTCGGTGGTCAACGTCAGCGTGACCACGGCCCAGGCGATCACCGGCTGGGCGGTGACGTTCAGCCTGCCGTCCGGCGAGTCGGTCACCAACTCCTGGAACACCACGCTCAGCCAGAGTGGCACGGCGGTGACGGCCCGCAACGCCTCCTACAACGGCTCGGTGGGCGCCGGCGGTTCGTTCAGCTTCGGCTTCCAGACCAACAGCGGCGCGGTCTACAGCGCGCCGGTGCTCTCCCTCAACGGGGCGGTTTGTACGGCCAGTTGAGCACCCCCCACGGGGCTTCCGGCAGCCGGCCCGGCGGTGACGCGACTCAGCTCGCCGCCGGGCCCTCGCCCGCGCTCGCCGCCGGGCCATCGCCCACGCCGACCTCGACCGCCAGCCGGTGGGCGGCGTGCGCGAAGAACGCCTCCTGGGCGGTGATGGCCCCGTTGTACTGCCCGAAGACCTCGAAGGACACCAGACCGATCAGCTGCGCCCAGGCCGCGAGCAGCGCGGCGACCACCGGCTCGGGCAGTTCGGGCGCGAACTCGGCGGCGACCGCCGCCGTGGAGACCGTGACCGGCTCCGGCGTCGTCCCCCAGGCCGGCGGGCCGAGCAGCCCGTCCTCGTGGGCCTCCCTGGCCACCGCGAGCAGCGCCAACGGCACGCGTACCCCCGGCTGTTCGGTGTCCCGGGGCGCGGCGTACCCGGGGATCGGGGTGCCGTGGACCAGGCCGAACTCGTGCGGGTTGGCCAGGCCCCAGTCGCGCACCGCGCGGCACACCCGCACCCAGCGGGCGCCCGGGTCCGTGCGGGGCGCGGCGGTCAGCCCGGCCTCGGCGGCCTCGCCCATCGCGTCGTAGGCGTCGACGATCAGCGCGGTCAACAGGTCGTCGCGGCTGGGGAAGTAGCGGTAGAGCGCCGACGAGGCCATGCCGAGCTCGCGGGCCACCGCGCGCAGCGACAGCCTCGGCGCCCCCTCGGCGGCCACCCGGCGCCTCGCCTCGTCCTTGATCGCGGCCGTCACCTCGCGCCTGGCCCGCTCTCTGGCCCCCTGGAACGTGCTCATGCGGCCCAGTCTGCCACCGGATGAAGCGATGCTCAAAAACAAGAGCAGTGCTCTTGAAATCGTCCGGCCCGAATGTAACCATTGCTCTCGACCGAGAGCACTGCTCACATCGACCGACGGGAGACCACGATGTCGTCCACCACCCCCCACGTCAGAAAGCCCGGCTGGTTCACGAACAACGTGCTGAACCGGGTGGTCGCCTGGTTCACCTACCGCGGCATCAGCGTCTGGGGCTCCCGGGTCCTCGCCGTCCGCGGCCGCCGCAGCGGCGAGTGGCGCACCACCCCCGTCAACCTGCTCACGGTCAACGGCAACGACTACCTGGTGGCCCCCCGCGGCCACGTCCAGTGGACCCACAACATGCGCGCGTCGGGCGGCGGCGAGCTGCGGCTCGGCAGGAACGTGGCGCCCTTCACCGCGGAGGAGATCCCCGACGACGAGAAGCCGGCCCTGCTCCGCGCCTACCTCAAGCGCTGGAAGGCCGAGGTCGGCGTGTTCTTCGACGGCGTCGGCCCCGACTCCTCGGACGCCGAGCTGCGCCGGATCGCCCCCGACCACCCGGTGTTCCGCGTCACCCGCAGGTGAGGCCCCCGTTCGGGCGCCGTTCGGGCCCGGTGCGAGGACCCGCGCTCAGTGCGGTCAGTGCGGGATGGTGTCGATCAGCTCCCGCGCCCCCTGGCGCAGCAGCGCCACCGCCACCGAGGTGCCGAGGGTCGCGGGATCGAGCGGCCCTGCCCACTCGTGGGCGTCCAGCACGGTCTTGCCGTCGGGCGTGAACACCCGCCCCCACAGGCTCAGTCGGCCGTCGCGCTCCGCCTTGGCGTAGCCGGCGATCGGGCTGTTGCAGTGGCCCTGGAGCACGTGCAGGAACATCCGCTCGGCCGTCATCTCCCGCCAGGTCGCGGGGTCGCCGAGCCCGGACACCGCCTCGATGACCTCGGTGTCCCCCTCCCGGCACTGCAACGCCAGCACCCCGGCCCCTATCGGCGGGCACATCTCGTCCACGCCGAGCACCTGGCTGATCCGGTCCGCCATGCCGATCCGCTCCAGGCCCGAGACGGCCAGCAGCAGCGCGTCCGCCTCGCCCGCGGCCAGCTTCTCCAGCCGGCGGTTGGCGTTCCCGCGCATCGGCACCGTCACCAACTCCGGGTAGACGGCCGTGAGTTGCGCCACTCGGCGGACCGAGGACGTGCCGATCCTGGTGCCCGGCGGCAGCTGGTCGAGGGTGCGACCCGCCGGGTCGACGAGCGCGTCCCTGATGTCGTCCCGCGTGAGGTAGGCGGCGAACACCGTGCCGGCCGGCAGCGGCCGGTCGGCGGGCACGTCCTTGACGCAGTGCACGGCCAGGTCGGCCTCGCCGGCCAGCAGCGCCGCGTCCACCTCCTTGGTGAACGCGCCCTTCCCGCCCAGCTTGGCGAGGTCCCCCTGCCACCGGTCGCCCGAGGTCGTGACGGGCACCACCTCGGTGCGGATCTCCGGGTTCCGCGCGGCCAGTTCGGCGCGAACCCGCTCGACCTGTGCGAGTGCCATCGGGGAGGACCGGGAAACGATCCGGATGAGCTCAACGGCCATGCGGGACACGATAGCCTTCCGGCACGGGGTACACCTGCCAGACCGAACGCCAGAACGGATACGTAGCCCTCATGGCTGAGGTAGATGACTTCGCCCTGCTGGCCCGCATCGCGAGCGACGAAGCGTTGCTGCGCTACTTCGAGTGGCCCTGCGACTTCGATGTGACCCGGCGGGAGCCCGTGGAACGCCTGCACCTGTCCTCCGACGCCGTCCTCGAGCCCGTCGCGGGCTGCGGATCCGGCGGCACCTACTTCCTGATCGGCGACCGGGGCGGCACCCGGCCCGTGATCTACACCAACTCCGAGGGCCAGGGCGGCCTGATCGCCGACAGCCTGCGCGAGGCACTGGAGTTGATGGCCGGCATCCCCTTCTGGATGGAGTGCCTGCACCTCTCGCCGGCCGAACTCGCCCGCCCCGAGACCGATCTGCTCAAGAAGCTGGAGCTGGACTTCCACGAGGACCTGCCCGAGTTCGACCCCGCCCACCAGCGCGCCGCCGCCGCGGCCCTGGGCATCACGCCGCCCAGCCCCACCCGGTTACTGCGCCGCCTGCGCGAGCGAGTCGCCCGCACCCGCCCGGACTTCATCGTCCACACCACGGACGGCTGGCCCTACGACAGCTTCTGAGGACGTGGTCCGGCCAACGGCCGGACGAGCCCGGCCGTAACCCGGGCGAGGCGGCGGAGTCGGTGGGGGTGGCTGGTGCGGTCGGCGCCCGGGTCGGTTACGACGGCGGTTTCCTTCATGCTGTTCGAGTCGTTCCTCTCGTCATTCGGTAGGGGCCTGGCTTCCGGGCGGAGTGAAGATGCGCACCCTGGCCGTGCGACGGTCGGGGTTGTGCAGGGCGCGGACGCCGGTGCCGCGGAGCCAGAACGCGGCGTCGTGTCCGAGGACCGGCCCCGGCTCGCCGTCACGTAGCTCCAGCTGCACCCGGCCACGGGTGACGACGCAGAACACGTCGTGCCATTCCTCCTCGATCACGGCGATGCGTGCGCCGGCGCGCAGCGCGAGCGTTCGCACCGGGTTTACTCGGTGCCGTCGGCCGGCAGGCGCTCCGGCAGTCCGAGCCGCGGGAACTGGTCGTCGTGGAACGTGGTGATCTCGGTGATCGTCCCGCTGGTGACGCGCAGGACGTCGATCGTCAGCGGCAGGTACGCGCCCTCGGACCGCTGCCAGAGGTAGAAGGCGAGGGCGGGCTGCCGGTTCACGGAGGTGGGGACGGCGCGCAGGCCGGTCATGCCCTCGAAGCCGCTCTCGATCCAGAAGTTCACCACTGCGTCGCGGCCGACGTACAGGCCGGGCGTGGGCGGCATCGAGAAGCGGACGTCGTCCCGCAGCATCGAGGCGAGCGCCTTGACGTCCGTGGCCACGCTGGCCTCTGTGTAACGGCGCACCAGCTCGCGCATGGTGGCGTCCTCCTCTCCGCCGGTCCAGTCCTGCCGCTCGGCGGGCAGGTGTTCGCGCATCCCGGCCCGGGCGCGCTGCAGCGCGCTGTTCACGGAGTTGACGGAGTCGCCGAGGAGTTCCGCGACGTCCTTGGCCGGCCAGCCGAGCACGTCCCGCAGGATCAGCACGGCCCGCGGGCGCGGCGCGAGGTGCTGGACCGCGACCAGGTAGGCCAGCTCGATCGTCTCTCGCGCGACGGCGACGGTCTCCGGCTCGTCCGCGTCGCCCGCGGGCAATTCGTCGAGCAGCCGGTCCGGGTAGGGCTGCAGCCACAGCGCCTCGCCGCCGGTCGCGGGCTCGGGGCGTCGCTTGGCGAGCAGGTCCAGGCAGGCGTTGGTGGCGATCCGGTATAGCCAGGCCCGGAACGTCGACCGCCCCTGGAAGGTCTCCCGCCGCCGCCAGGCACGTAGGAACGTCTCCTGCACGGTGTCCTCGGCGTCTTCGAACGACCCGAGCATCCGGTAGCAGTGCACGTGCAGCTCCCGCCGGTGCCGCTCGGCCAGCCCCGAAAACCCCGACTCGTCGGCCTCGCCCAGACCGCGCGTACCCAGCCCGCTCATCACGGCATCCTTCCGTCTCACCCTGTCCGGTCATACATGTGACGGGTGCGGTCGCGAAAACTCATCACCAGGGTCGGTCGCACCGGCGCGGCCTGACCGCGCTGTTCTGGTCCGACGTCAACCCTTACGGCACCTTCCGCCTGGACATGAACAAGCGCCTCGACCTGATGCCCGCCTACACCGCACGCGACCACGCCAAAGTCGGGGACCGTGGTGCGTGAGGTCGACGCGGTGGCCCGCTTCGCGCCGGCCGGGCACGAGTTCGCCATCACCACCACTGCGCGGCGCCTGGCCTGCCGGGAAGCGGCCGACGAACGAGGACAGCTGACCGCTCTGCGGGGACTGGTCGTTCCGGTTGCTACTCGGCCTGCAGGACGAAGAACAGGAAGGACAGGAAGCGCGGCATAGCCGCGATGGTCTCGGGAAACAGTTCGTGGGCGGCGGGATCAGGATCCGGCTCGCTGATGACCGTGATCCGGAAACCGGCCCCGGTGAACGCCTCGATCGTCGCGTGCAGCGGCCTGTGCCAGCGACTCACCAAGGCGGTCTGGCTGCCTATGGTCCACTCCACGGTCCACTTGGTGGTGTCGAAGTAGTCGCATTCGGCCTCGCGGCCGACCTCGCGGTGTATGAGGTTGACGGCAAAGGGATGGTCGACGGAAGCGATCAGCCGACCGCCGGGCTTGAGTACGCGTCGCAGCTCGGCCAGAGCAGGCCCCCAGTCCTCCAGGTAGTGCAGCACCAGGGACGCGACTACATCGTCGAACGTGTCATCAGGGTAAGGAAGCGGGCCGCCGCCCAGGTCCGTCACCCGCAGGTCCGCACCGTCGCCGAGCCGCTGCCGGGCCAGCTCCAGCATCCCGGCGCTCGAGTCGAAGCCACTCACAATGGCGCCACGGTCGCGCAGCGCGGCAAACAGGAGCCCCGATCCGCAGCCGGCGTCGAGGATCCGCCGACCGGCCACGTCTCCGGCGAGGGCCAGCATCGCGGGACGCTCGTAGTAGGCATTGACCAGGTTGGTTTCGTTCACGGCCGTGTACGCCTTGGCGAAGCTGTTGTAGTCGTTGACCTTCGGCGGATCGACACCCACCGCGGATGGCGAGGCCAGCCGGACGGTCATCACGTGCTCTTCGCGCTCGCTGGAGGTCATGGTGCGGGAGACGTGTGCTGCAGCAGTTCGGTTCCTGGCTGCGGCCAACTGCTGCGCAGCGTCGTCGGACGGGTCGATCTCCTCTACCCCGGAGTCCTTGCCGGCATGGACCGAACTGCCCCGCCCGGCCTGCACCGGCGCAGAGCCCGTCGGGCACGTCCGCCTCGGGTACGCCCGGGCCTCGACCGCGGCAGTCCCTCGACGCACAGCTTGACTCCCTCGCCGAAGCCGGGGTCCGGCATGGAACGCGAGTACATCCGCGACCGCACCCTCGAAGGCCACGAATCCGCCCGCATTGCGTACGCTGCGCGAACACGACGAGCAGGCTGCCACGTCAGTGAACGGATGATCATCTCGCTACTTTGCGGCTGGTGTCTGAGATTGGACTCCGGGGCCGGCACGGCGGCTCGAACGGCTACTTCGGTATGGAACGCACCGCGATCCGACCGGCGACCACGGGGTCACGGCAGGGAGGGAAACACGGCCTCCCACTCCGCGAGGCGGTCGTCCCGATACTCCTCGGGCAGCACCTTCATGAGCGCGACGACCGGCGAGAGCAGCAGCTTGGCCCTGCGAAGCAGCCGGATCACCTCGATCTCACGCTGGGGCCACTGGTACGACAACTCCCGCGCCTCCGCCACCGAGAGGGGAAGCTCCCCGAGCAGCAGGTCGACCAGGTGCCCCGGGTCGAGGAGGTCGACGTCCTCGTCCGGCGGGAAGCGACGCAGCAGCGCGCTCGACGCGTTCAGCCGGCGAACGACGCTCTCGCGGTGCGTGATGGCGCCCGAGGCGACGGCGGAGTCCAGTACGTGCGCGAACGCGGTCGTGCGGCTCCCCCAGGGAACCCCCGACAGGTCCTCGGCCTCGGCCTCGTCCGTCAGCCGCTGGGTGAACAGCTGCACGATGCCCAGCCATTCGCCGGGCGTCAGCTCGGAGACGGCCGGCCTCCGTGCGGCCAGGGTCTCGGCCAACTCCCGTGTGCCGCTGGCCGCCAACTCCTCGAACGTGGGCATGCGCCCCATGCTAGCCACGGAAGAAGGAGACCCCCGACTCCGGGAAGGCGATCCCCGCTTCGGAGAACGCGTCCAGGCCGACCTGCAGGCTGTCGTTGTCCGGCATGAAGTGACCGCTGTGGTTGCTGATCTCCAGTCCGAAGTACCCCAGGGACGAGTCGCCCGCGAGGTTGGCCTCGCCCGCCGCCCGCACCGGATTCCCGCGGGTCAGGACGGAATGCGAGATCTCCTGCCCCTGGGCGTACTTCGGGATGACGACCAGGTCACCGCTCTCGGTCACCGCCCACTTGACCGCGTCCGAGTTGATCGCCTCGTCGAAGGCCGCGGAGCCGGGTCGCAGTGGCGTGACGCCCAACCCGTCCGCCAGCCGCAGCTCTCCCGCCAGGTTGCCCGGCAACTGGTTCTCGAACAGGTGCGCCGCAAGCCCGAGGGGATCCACCCACACGTGGGGGTTGTGCACGTAGCCGTAATGGTTCGGCGCGGGCGCGAGCCCGAGGGGGTCCGGGCTGGTGTACCGCGCGATCCCCGGGTCGTAGTGCCGGTGGTGGTTGTAGTGCCAGCCGGTCTCCTCGTCCGCGTACTGGCCAGGGAAGCGCAGCGGAACGGACACGTCTCCGTCCGGTCCTCCCACGGAGCCGCCCCAGACGCTCGCCCGATTCCGCCAGACGACGCCGCCGGTCTCGTCGACCAACTCGGTGGGCGAGCCGACGAGATCGGTCACGATCGCGTAGAAGCGCTGGTCGACCTCGCTCTGCGGAGTTCGGGTGGCCGGTGCCCCGCGTTCGGTCTGGGCGATCGGAGCCAGGCCCCGGTAGTCCCAGGTGACCGTGGACGCGCGTTCGGTATCCCCGGTGCTGGTCTGCTCGACGAGGGTGGTGCCCGACCAGGCGAACTCGGTCCGATCGGCGACGGTCCCGTCGCCGGCCAGGCGTTCCTTGGCGATGCGGCGGCCCAGGGGGTCGTAGCGGTAGCGCCAGCGCGTGCCGTCCGGAGTGACCACGGAGGTGAGGCGATCCTCGGAGTCCCACTCGTAGCGCCATGAGTCGGGCTTCTTCGACAGCCGCGCCTTCTGCCGAAGGATGACCCGCCCGGCCGCGTCGTGCTCGTAACGCGTGCGCCCCGCACGGGTGATCCTGGTTCCCGCGTAGGCGCGGTCGCCGGTCGCGTCGTGGCCCGGGGCGTGTTCCCGCGCCGCCGAGAGCGGATCCGGCCAGTGCGCGGCCGTTTGGTTGCCGGCCGCGTCGTAGGCGTAGGACTCGGTCCAGGCATCACCGGTGACCGTCGTGATCCGGCCCGTGCCGTCCAGCTCGAACCGCGTGGTGCCACGCCGCCGATCCTGGACGGCGACGAGATGGTTGTCCGGGCGGTAGGCGTAGGAGCGTTGCTCGATCTGTTCCGAACCGAGCGTCAGGGCCCGCGCTGTCAGCCTGCCGACGGCGTCCCAGGCGCTGGCCAGCTCCAGGCCGCCGTCGATGTTGCGGCGCGTCTCCCGCCCGGTGGCGTCCACCTCGAACGCGAACACGTGGCCGGCCGCGTCCATCTCCGCTACCCGGCCCACCGCGTCGTAGCGCCACCTGGTGACGTGCCCCGATGGGGTGGTGCGGGTGAGCGGGCGGCCCAACCTGTCGGAGGTGTGGTCGGTCCTCCTGCCGTTGACCGTCTCCGCGCGGATGAGACCCAGGGCGTCGCGCTCGATGACGAGTTCCGCCTCGGCGTTGCCGGCTCTCGTCAGCCGGCCTGCCGCGTCGTAGCTGTAGACCGTGTCGCCTTCTCCGCCGTGCTTGCCGGTGATGTGGCCGAGCAGATCGCGGGTGTAGGCGACGGTGTCCCCCAACGCGTTGGTGCGCGCCGTCAGTTGACTGGCCGCGTCGTAGGCGTAGGTGACGGTGCGGTCGTCGAAGTCCGACTCGGCCGCCAGCCGACCCGCGGCGTCGAAGGTGTAGTCCCAGGAGAGACCGTGCGGTCCGGTGACGCGGACGATGCGCAACTCGGTGTCACGGGTGAGCTCGTAGCGCGCGCCGTCCGGTCCGATCTGCGCGACCGGCAGGTCGAACGCCCCGTACTCGAATCGCCTGGTGCCGCCGTTGGCATCCGTCTGCGCGACGAGATTGCCCTCCGCGTCCCACTCCCAGGTCCGGGTGTCGCCCAACGCGTTGAGCTGTCGCAGCGGTTGCCCGTCGGCCGACCATTCGATGCGCGTGGTGGCTCCGAGGGGGTTGACGATCTCGACGGGACGGCCGAAGGCGTCCCGGACCTGGCGCGTGACCTCGCCGTGTGGGTCGGTGACGGCGAAGGGGAGTCCCGCGGGATCGCACCTGACCCGGGCTGTGTGCCCCTCGGCGTCGGTGACGGCGGCGAGGCCGCCGCGTTCGTCGTACGCGTAGCGGGTGCGGTTGCCGGCGGGGTCGAGGAGTGCGATGCGGTTGCCCGCCGCGTCGTACGCCTGCCGCCACACCGATCCATCGGCCTGGACGACCTCGACCGGAAGCCCGAACTCGTTGTACTCGGCCCGGACGACGCCGCCGTCAGGGCGAGTGATGGCGGTGACCTGGCCGTGTTCGTCGTGCTCGTAGTGGGTGGTGCGGCCGAGCGGGTCGGTGACGGTGAGGGTGCGGTCGTAGCGGTCCCAGTCGCGGGCGGTGGTGTGGCCGAGTGGATCGGTCTGGGCGATCAGTTGGTAGCTGTCGTTGAACTGGTAGACGGTGCCGTGACCGAGGGAGTCGGTGGCGGTGGTGCGGTTGGCCAGCGGCTCGTAGTCGTAGCGGTACTCCAGGGCGCGGTCGGTGCCGGTGGTGAAGACGCAGCGGCCCTGGTCGTCGTACTCGTAGGAGTACCAGTAGCCGTTGCGGTCCTCCCAGCGGGTCAGCCGGAGGTGGGCGTCGTAGGCGAACCTCAGTGGCTGCCCTGAGGAGTTGTAGATCTCGGAGAGCAGCCCGGCCTGGTCGTAGCCGTAGCGCAGCAGGACGGGCTGGTCCGGGTCGTTCAGCAGGCGCAGTTCGCTGATCCGCCCGTTCGCGGTGGTGATGCCGAGGTGGTAGCCGCCGTCGTGGATGACGTCGGTCGGCGCACCGTTGGCCGGGTCGTACTCCACCCGGATCCGGTTGCCGTTGCGGTCGGTGATCGCCGTCAGGGGCAGCACGTTGCCCGGTCGGCCGGGTACCTGGACGAAGTGGAGGGTGTGGCCGGTCTCCCGCTGGTGGATGGTGATCGGGGAGCCGGGCTGTCCGTCCCAGGCCAGGCCCCAGCGCGGGCCCTCCACCGGCAGGACCGTGTCACCGGGTACGGGCCGGGGGTACAGCAGGGCCATGCCGTCGGTGGAGAAGAACCGTGCGCCGTACTCGTCAAGGACCAGGCGCTGGTCGAGGGTGGAGGCCCAGGAGGCGCCGAACCAACCACCGTCGTGATACGTCGAGATGTGATGCCGCTCGATCACCAGGGGGAGTACGCCGGGGAGTTCGACATCCGTCGCGGACAGCAACAACTCACCCGTGGCCATGTCCACCGGGTCACCACAGGCGGTGCGGCCGTTCATCGGGATGCCCTGCTGGCGAAGGCTCCGCCCCAGACCGGCGACGCCCTGCCGGATGCCGGTCATTCCGGTGCGGGCGGCGGACAGGCCGCCGCGCAGGCCACGGGCGAGGCCGCCGAGGGTGGTGAGGCCCTTCATGCCCGGGATGCAGTCCAACGCCGCGAACGCGACATCCCACAACGAGGCTTCGCCGTTGGCGTACTTGACGAGGGTGTCGGCGAGGACGACGAGGGCGGCAGCGAGGACGACCCAGGCGAGGGGGCCGCCGATGATCATGACGACGATGCCGAGTACCGCGACGACGACCTTGCAGATCTCGACGATGGTGTCCCAGTTCTCGGACACCCAGTGGATCGCGTCCTCCCACCAACGCCGGTTCTGGATACCGGCGTCCGACGCCTCGTCGATGCCGGACGCACAGGCTCGGGCGGCGTCCTCCCGCATCTCCTTCGCCTGCCGGGCCAACTCCCGCGCGGCGGACAGCGCCTCCTCGGCGTCGTCGACCCGGCCCTGCGCGTCCGTCTGCGCCTGGCCAGCCGCGGTCGCATCCCGCGTGGCAGCCCGGACGTCGGCCTCCGACGGCGGCTCGACGTCGTCGCGTTCACCCTCACGCTCAAGCCGGTCGGCCTCGTCACCCGCCCGGGACACCCAGTCCTGCGCGTCGGTGAGCGCCGACTGCGCCGACGACAGATCCGCCTGGGCCGCGATGGCGCGATCCAGGGCGCGGTCGGCCATGCCCTGCGCGTTCTCCAGCTTCGGCCAGTAGGTCGACAGCGCCTGGGCCGCCAGGTCGTAGGAGGTCTGGAGCTTCTGCAGGTTGGGCGGGACGCCGTCGAACTCGGAACGGAACGCCTCGGCGGAGAGGCCGGCCCAGTCGAGGACGGCCCGGTCCTCGGACATCCCCCGGACCTGCCCCAATGCCTCGCCCACGTCATCAGCGAACGTCTGCAACTCGTCGGCGAGTTCGCGCACCTCGTCCGGATTCCCCGGCGTCGGATCCGAATCCATGTCGACCGGCGACCAGTCAGCCGGACGCACCATGGTTCCCCCCGTACTGATCAAACGACGAGCTGCTCGCCGGCATGGTGAACGCCAGGGCAACGGAAGTGCCACAAGGGTGCCGTCACAAGTGATCGACAGACCTCGATCTCATGGACGACGTAGCTGCTCTACCAGTTCCATCAGCATGAAGACATTCGGCACCTTCGCGACCGGCTTCCGCCACCAGGCGCCCGACGCGCCGGCGCGGTGGACCACCAGGACGCCGTTCTCCACACCGACGCGCTGGACGTCGTGCCACGGCGCGGTGCCCTTCGGGACGGTGATGCCGGCCGGCGCCAGGGTGAGGTCCCCGAAGGCCACCGGCCGCCCCTCGCGCAACGCCGCCTGGGCCAGCGGCAGTTGCACCGCCGTGACGTCCCGCTGGAGTTCCGGGCCCCAGCGCTCGGGGTGGGCGTAGAACTGCTTGAGGTGCAGGACGGAACCGTCCGGCCTGAGCACGTTGTACTGGCGGATGGACGCGGCCCGGGTGCCGTTCACCCGGAGGTCCATGAGGTCCTGCAGCACCCCGATCGAGTCGTAGCGGAGCGCTTCGACGGGCCCTTCGAGGCCGGCGACGATCAGGCCGTGCTCGAAGACGTGCAACCGCTTCGCCGCCTGCTTGCGGGAGAAGTTGGGCAGGTAGGTCAGCATGCGCCGGAGCAGGAGCACGCCCGGCACCACGAGCAGCGCGAGGCCCAGCACCACCCCGATGAACATGAACACGATCATCGCGCCGCTGGCGCGTTGCGGCAGGTGCGTGGTGCGGTGCGCCCCGAGCCGCTGTGCGGCCGCCAGGGATGCGACCGGCTCCGGTATGGCTTCGTGGGCCGGGGATACGTGCTGGGTCGTCACGAGGTTCGTCGGTCCTTGGTCTCGTCGGTGGTCGATGATGCCGCGAGACGATACACCCGGCTACTGACAGCCCGTCACCGGCGGGTGCAGGTCGGCTCCGTCCCTCGCCCGGCCCATCACCACCCTGCCGGGGGGACGAGCCGCGGCGTCGTCTGTCTCACCTCGACACACACCTCGAGCTCCGGCTCCGGTGGCGCGATACGCACGTCGAACGTCCGCCCTGGGAAGTCGCCGCGCAGCCGCGCCTCCCAGGGAGCGATCAGCAGGGACGCCAGAGCGAGCTGTGCCTCCTCGCTGGTGTCCTGAGGGCCTCGCCACAGCGAGAAGAGGGGGCCGATCTCGAAGTAGTTGAAGCTGTCAACCAGCCGCTCCCATGCTTCGAGCGGTCGCCCCGGGCCCCCTCCGTCGATCACTCGCACGAGGCGTTCGTCGATCTCCCGCCGTCCACCACCCGGGAGATCGACGAAGACCGCGCCCCGAACCTCCAGCACCTCGGGCCAGTACAGCCAGTGGTAGGGGATGGCCTCCAGCACGCCGCCGGTTTCCGCCAACCACTCGGCGGGTGACTCCGCCGCGATGTCCGGATGAGCCGCGCGCAACAGCTCCAACGGGTTCGGGGGTTCTTCCATGGGGTGCCCTTCTCGCTTCCGCGGCCTCAATATCCCAGCGGGAGATTCTCCCCGGTCGCCGGAACTCCCCTACCGCCTCCCGTCGGATAGTAGATGGGCGGTTCGATTCCGGCGTGCGGCTTGCCCTCGCCTCGGAAGCGCGGACCGTTACGCCAACCCGAAGGGGCGCGCGGTTCCTCGATCCACGTCTGGTAGCGAGTCACGCGCCCATTGGCGTCCCGCTCGAAAACGGTGTGATCGCCTGTCGCGTTCGGGTCCCGCTGGAGATGCTGCGCGCGGGGCTTGTGCGCCGCCAGGCCCAGCGGGTCCGACCAGGTGTGCGGGTTGTGCACATAGGCGTAGTGGTTCGGCCCGGGATCGAGACCGAGCGGGTCGGGAGCGGTGTACCGCGCGGTGTCCGGGTCGTAGTGACGATGGACGTTGTAGTTCCAGCCCGTTTCGGGATCGGCGTACTGGCCGGGGAAGCGCAGCGGAGTCCCCACGACGTCGGCGCCGGCCTCCGGCGCGGTCCCGGCACCCCACAGCGTCGTCCGCGAGCGCCAGACCGCCTGCCCCTCCTCGTCGAGGAGGTGGGTCGGCGCGCCCACCAGATCGGTGACGATGGCGTAGAAGCGGCCGTCGATCTCCCGCTGTGACGCGCTCTCGATCTGGGCGACCGGCTGCTCGCCCCGGAACTCCCAGGTCAGCGTGGTCGGGTCGGCCGTGCCCGACTCGGTCTGCTCGACGACGGTGTGGTCGTGCCAGGCGAAGTCGGTGCGCGCGGCGACCGACCCGTCGCCGGCGAGACGACACTTGCTGATCGGCATGGAACTCGACGCGATCTGACGACGAGTCTCCCGCAGGGCGGTCTTCGGGGCCGCGTGTCGCGCCGCGCAGGTAGCCGACGTGGGCGTTGGTCGCTCGCTGCGGAGCGACCAACGCGCCTGGCTCGATCAGGCCGGAGTAGGGGGCTCCGGAAAACGAGAGGTCAGTGACGTGATCTCGATCGGCGCCGCTTCGTCGGTGCCGGAGAAGAAGTCGACGGAATTGCGGACGATGCGGGCGGCGGCCACCACTTCGGCGTCGTCCGACGGCTCCTTGAGCGCCGTCTCCAACATCTCCAGCGGCGAGACGATGCTGGTCTGTACCCCTTCGGAGAGCGTGTCGAAGAACACGTCGTCGTCCGTGAGCACGAGATCGACCAGTGCGCGGGAGTCGGCCCGCAGTGCGGCCATGTCGATGGATCCCGCGACTTCGGCGGCGCCGTTCCACTCGGACATGTGGGCCGGAATGTTCGGGGGCATTGCCTACCTCTCCTCGACTGTCGCTCGCTCGTGCGCCATCGTGTCAGAACCTGATGCCCATGCTGTTCAGCAGGGGCTGGCAGTAGTTCGGGCACGGATGAACCGGCTGGCCGTGCATGCTCTGGTCCCCTCGTGGGCTGCGGACACTGATGGTCTCCACGCTGCCCGTTCGGTCGCCGACCCGGAAGGCGGCGGCCCCCTCGGCCCACTCGGCCCTGGCCATCGCCATGATCTCCGCACAGTGGCCGTGGTGCCCTGAAGCGGCCACCATGCGTTCCATGATGCCGCCGGGGACGAAGTTGATGGCCCCCTTGGCGTTGTTGCCGAAATAGCTGACACCGGAGGGAGAGACGTATTCGCTGACGAAACGAACACCGTTCTTTCCGGCACGGAACTGCATTCGGTCCGCCATGCGCCGCAGTGCGCAACTGACCAGTCCCAGCGGGTCGCAGGCGGTCTGCGGATTGTCGACATAGGCCACCGGGTTCGGCCCCGGCATCAGTCCGAGCGGGTCGGGTGACGCGTAGCGTGCGACGGCCGGGTCGTAGTGGCGGTGGTAGTTGTAGTACCACCCGGTCTCCTCGTCGGCGAACTGGCCGGGAAAGCGAAGGGGTGTCGTGGTGCGTTGCCCGTCGGGGGTGGCGTCGATTCCCCAAAGGGTGCTTCGCCCCCGCCACGCGACATTCCCGTCGACATCGACCAACTCGGTGGGAGTGCCGACCAGGTCGGTCACGATCGCGAAGAAGCGCTCGTCGACCTCCTCCTTCGTGAGGAGATCTCCCTCGGTGGACCGGCGCTCCGTCTGCGAGACCGGATGCGTGCCGTTGTAGTCCCACGTGATGACGGCGGACCCGGAATCCTCCGCACCGCGAGTGCTCTGCTCGACGACCGAGGTGCCGAACCAGACGTAGTCGGTACGCTCCGCCACCGACCCGTCGACCGCCAGGCGCAGCTTGGCGATGCGCCGCCCGATCGGATCGTAGAGGTAGGACCAGCGCGTCCCGTCCGGGGTGGTCACGGCCGTCAGGCGGTCCTCGGCGTCCCATGTGTAGCGCCAGGTGTCGGGCTTGCGTGACAACCGCTTCCGTTGCTTGAGAACGACACGACCATCGGCGTCATACTCGTAGCGCAGTTGGCCGGCCCGGGTGATGCGGCTCCCCGAGCGGGTGTGCCGATCACCCTCGTTCTCCCCGGACTCAAGGCCGGGCCACCGGGCCGCCGCCTGGTTCCCCGCCAGGTCGTACGCGTAGTCCTCCTCCCAGGCCGCCGCCCTGATCGAGGTGACCCGCCCGACGGCGTCCAGTGCGATCTCGGCGGTCCCGAGGGAGCCGTCGTGAATCCGGACGGGCTGGTGGTCCTGCCGATAGGAGTACGTACGCCGCGCGGTGACGCCGGAGGCGCCGAGCAGGTCCTGCTGGATGAGGCGACCGGCCTCGTCCCAGTCGCGCGAGAGGCTGACATGCGGTCCGATGGTGCGCCGCACCTCCTGTCCTGCGGCGTCGTATGCGAAGTCGAAGGTCCGCTCGCCGACCCGCAAGGCGGTGACGCGGTCCGCGTCGTCGTACTCCCAGTGGCTGGTTCGGCCACTTGGGGTGGTGCGGCTGACGATCCGGCCAATCGAGTCGTATCCGTACCGCATGGCCCGGCCGTTGACGGTCTCGGACAGGATGTGCCCGGCCAGCGCCCGTTCGTAGACGACTTCGCCGCCCGGACCGACCGCCCGGGTCAACTGGCCAGTGACATCGTGCTCGAACGCCGTGATCTGGCCGTCGACGTTCTTCTCCAGGATCTCGCCGAGCGGGCCGTACGAGAAGGTGGTCCGCTGTTCGCTGGCGTTGACCCGGGAGACGACCTGGCCCACCGGATCAAGCGAGTACGACAGCGCCCGGTCGTCGAAGTCACGCTCCGAGACGAGACGCCCCGCCGCGTCGTACTCGTACTCCCAGGCGAGGCCGAGTGGGTTGACCACCTGGGCGAGAGACAGCTCGGTGTCGTAGGTGAACTCGTACCGCGCGCCATCGGGCAGGGTCTGTGTGGTCATCCTGTCGAACGGGCCGAACTCGTTCCTCGTGATCCCGCCGTTCTCGTCGGTGTGGCTGAGGCAGTTCCCCTCCCCGTCCCACGTCCACTCCCGTGTGCCGCCGAGCGGATCGACCAGCCGTGTCAGCTTCCCGTCCGGTGACCACTCGGCTCGGGTGGTGGCGCCCAGCGGATCGGTGACCGCGATGACGCGCCCATGGGGGTCATGCCGGTAGGTCGTGGTCGCGCCCAGGGGGTCGGTCTCCGACGTCTTGAGGCCGGCGGCGCTCCGCCCGAACCGCGTCGTCTTGCCCAGCGCGTCCGTCACGGAGGCGATAGCGCCGGTGGCGTCGAACGCCCAGGTGGTCCGCCCGCCGGCGGCGTCGACCGCCGCGGTGTTGTTGCCCTTCTCGTCGTACTCCAACTGCCAGGTGGAACCGTCCGCTTCGGTCAGCTGCAGCGGGAGTCCACGGGCGTCGCGGTCGATCCGCAGCCCGTGACTGTTGGCGCGGGTGATGGCGCTGAGGTATCCGACTTCGTCGTACTCATAGCTCACCGTGAGGCCCAGCGGATCGGTGGCACTGAGGAGACGGTCGAATCTGTCCCAGGCACGGTAGGAGTGATTGCCCAGCGGATCGGTCTCGGCAACCAGTTGGTAGCAGTCGTTGAACTCGTAGACGGTCGTGTTGCCGCGGGAGTCGGTGAACAGAGTCCGGTGGGTGTCGGTGTCGTAGACGATCCGGCTGCTGAGGAATCCACCGGTGCAGTCGGTGGCGACGCAGCGCCCCTGGTCGTCATAGGTGTACTGGTAGCGGACGTTGTTGCGATCCTCCCAGCCGATGACGCGATGCTGGTCGTCGTAGGAGAGCGTGAGCGGCAGGTCGGACGAGTTGTGGACGTGAGAGAGGTTCCCGCGCTCGTCGTAGGCGTAGCGGACGAGCGTCTGCTGGTGCGTCTCACCGAGCAGGCGGAGTTGGGTGATGCGGCGGTCCGCTGTGGTGACGGCGACGTGGTAGCCGCCGTCGTGGATGACGTCGGTCAGGTCGCCGCTCTCGTCGTGGACGAGGCGAACGCGGTTGTCGTTGCGGTCGGTGATCGACGTGAGGGGCAGCTCGCCGCCCCGCCGACCGCTGACTGGACCGAAGTGGAAGCTGAGCCCCGTCTCGCCCTGGCGAACCGTCATCGGCGTACTTGCCGCGCCGTCCCAACTCAGCTCCCAACGCGGGCCCTCGACAGGCAGGACCGGGAGGCCCGGGATCGGTCGCGGGTAGTCGAGGACCATGCCGTCCGCAGTGACGAACTGAAGTCCTGCCTCATCAAGTACCAGACGCTGGTCGAGCGTTGAGGCCCAGGAGGGGCCGAACCAGGTGCCTTCCAGCAGGCTGGTGCGGTGGTGGCGTTGGATGAGGAGCGGGAGCACGCCGGGGAGTTCCACGTCCGTGGCGTCCATGACCATTTCGCCGGTGGCCATGTCGATCGGGTCGGTCCGGCACACCAGGCTGTCGCTGTTGCGACCCGTCCGTCGAATGGTCTGGCCGAGCCCTCGCATTCCCTGCCGGAGGCCGCGCAGGCCGGTGGTGGCGAGGGAGCGCATGCCGCGGGCGAGGCCGCCGAGGGTGGTGAGGCCCTTCATGCCGGGAATGCAGTCGAGGGCCGCGAACGCGACGTCCCAGAGGGATGCTTCGCCGTTGGCGTATTTGACGAGGGTGTCGGCGAGGACGACGAGGGCGGCGGCGAGGACGACCCAGGCGAGTGGGCCGCCGATGATCATCACGACGATGCCGAGGACCGCGACGACGACCTTGCAGATCTCGACGATGGTGTCCCAGTTCTCCGAGACCCAGTTGATGGCGTCCTCCCACCAGCGGCGGTTCTGGATGCCGGCGTCGGAGGCGGCGTCGATGTCGGAGGCGCAGGTGCGGGCGGCGTCCTCGCGCATCTCCTTGGCGTCGAGGGCCAGTTGGCGGGCGGCGGACAGGGCTTCCTCGGCCGAGCCCACCCGCCCCTGCGCGTTGGACTGCGCCTGACCGGCGGCGGTGGCGTCACGCGTCGCGGCCCGCACCTCCGCCTCGGAGGGCGGCTCGACGTTCTCGCGTTCCCCCTCCCGCTCCAGACGGTCAGCCTCGTCGCCGGCCCGCGAGACCCAGTCCTGCGCGTCGGAGAGCGCCGACTGGGCGGAGGAGAGGTCGGCCTGCGCGGCGATGGCCCGGTCCAGGGCCCGGTCGGCCATGCCCTGCGCCGTCTCCAGCTTGGGCCAGTACGTCTGGAGGGCCTGGGCCGCCATGTCGTAGGAGGTCTGAAGCTTCTGGAGGTTGGGCGGCACCCCGTCGAACTCGGAGCGGAACGCCTCCGCCGACAGGCCCGCCCAGTCGAGCACCGCCCGATCCTCCGACATCCCGCGGATCTGCCCCAGCGCCTCGCCGACATCGTCCGCGAAGGTTTGCAACTCATCTGCTAGATCTCGGACTTCTTCCGGATTCCCCGGTGTCGGATCCGAGTCCATGTCGACCGGCGACCAGTCAGACGGACGCGCCATGGATCTTCCCCCCGTAACCATCAAGCAGCGCACAGTGCTCGAATGTCACGATAAACGTCAGGTCAGGGCCGACTCAACGGTGTTGTGGCGCGCTACCCACACCAGCGTCGCAACGTCACCCGGCGGTTCACGGTCAGGACGGTCGTCGGTCGCATGGTGAACGACTCGCCGGAGTCGAAGGCCAGCCGCTTGCCGCCGGCGGGGAGGTTGATCAGGTCGCGAACGACCAGTGCCTTGCCGCCGATGGTGAGGAGGTCGCCGCGCCGCACGGTGGCCGCGTTCACTTCCGTGGGCACCAGCACCCCGGGCGGCCGTGTCATCGGACGACCACCGCCACGGTGAGGACGATGACGAGCACGCATCCGGCCACGACCTGCGCCACCGCCTCGGAGGCCCACCGGTGCCGCCGCCGGTGGGCCGGTCGCCTGCGCGCGACCATGAGGACGGCCGAGCGGGGCAGAGCCAGCAACTCGCCGGAGGCGAACCGCAGGCGCGAGCCGTTGTGGAGCCGTTCGGCGATCGTCACGACGCAGCGGCGACCACCGATGGTGATCACGTCCCCGGGCCTGACCGCTTCCGCGCGGTGTCGGCGGCGCCTCATCGCCCCTCCCAGGAGCGGCGGTTGGCCTCCGCAACGAACGGCCGCAGTATCTCGCCGACGCTGACCGGCTCGACGTCCTCCTGCCGAACGTCCCACTCCCGCCCACCACCGACGGGCCGCAGCCAGACCCGGCCGCCCTGCCGGTCCACGACACGGCCGATCTCGCCACGCGACGTGTCCCGCGCCAGGAAGCCCACCTCGGGCACGTTGTCAGGAGGCACCACGCGTCAATCTCCCCAGGGTTGAGGACCACGCCCCCGGACGTCCCAGCGTCCGGGGCCTTACTGGTCCTCAACCCTGCCGGCCGAAACCGGCTCTGGCTTTGACCCGCTGGCATTGCCAGAGCCGGCGAACCGATTGACGGTAAGTGAGTGAAGTGTTACACGCCGCTCCACGCGGCGAACTCCCGCAGCTCCTTGGTCGGCTTCGCCCGCGCGCGGAGCAGTGTGCCGACGGTCTCGTGGACGTGCGGGTGGTAACGGGTCAGCTGGGGTGCGGTCGTGCGCGCCTTCCGTAGCGACTCCAGCGCGTCCCCGTGGTGGGCCGTCCACCCCTGCGCCCGCGCCGTCCTGATCATGAAGTGGGCGGCGAGGGTGGGCGGGCAGTGCTCGGGGAGCCGCATTTGGGAGGCCCGCCGCAGTGCCGCCGCGTGGTCACCGCGATCGTTCTCCGCCTCCATCTGGGTCATCGCCACGGAGAACGGGCCGGACATCAGCGAGTGGTGGTACGTGTCGCCGAACCGGTCCGCCACCTCCTGGGCCTGGCCGAGCCAGTTCTCCGCGCCGCTGTTGTCCCGCTGCTGAAGCGCGAGGCCGGCGGCACGCAGGCAGAGCGCCCCGCGCACCGTCCTGACCTCCGTGGTCCCGTCGTCGTCGAGGTCGCGCAGCGCCACCCGCATCAGCGCGACTCCCCGGTCCGGCCGCGAGCTCTGCGCGTGCGTCATGGCGGACCGCTCCATGCGTTCGATCGCCACCTGTGCCGGGTCGCCGCTGTGCGGTGCCGCCATGGCCATGCGCGACAGCGCGAGCCGCGCCAGGTCGATGAAGCCGAGCCGGTAGGCCATGATCGCGGCCGTGCGCGCGAGTTCGGCCTGGAGCCCGTGCGCGCGTTCGCGCCGGGCGCCCGGCGTCGCGTGGGTCAGCGCCAGCGCCGCCGCCTCGACGATCAGGGCGGGCAGGTCTTCGGCGATCTCGACGAACTCGGTTCTCAGCCGGAGGGCGACGATCCGGTCGACGTCGGCCGCCAGCGCGTCCAGCGAGCGGAGCGGCACGTCGTCGGCCGGGATGTCCCAGCTGTCCAGCGCGCTGGAGATCGGGGTGAGCAGCGCGTCGAACCTGTCCTGCTGGAGCATGTGGATATAGGGCTGGCCGTGCAGGACCGAGAGCGTCACGCCCAGCGCCCGGGCGATGTTCGCCTCCACCGCCGAACTGGCGGCGCGACTGCCGGTCTCGATACGCGACAACTGGCTGGTCGACACATGGGCCCGGCGGCCGAGTTCGGTGAGTGAGAAGCCCCGTATGGTGCGGAACTCCTTGATCCTGGCGCCAATGCCTCCTGGGGTGATGGGGGTGAGGTCGGGCATCCTGCCTCCCGTGTTCGGACCGTTACGCCCAGCGTACGACTCGCGCGCCGCGCGTGGACAGTCGGTCACGAGAGCGGGGTGGAGAGCCTCCCCGGGGCTCAGAACCCGTCCGCACCACCGCTGTCGCCGCTGGACGAGCCGGAGCCTCCGTCGTCGGAGGAACCGCTGCCGCTCGACGCGTCGGAGTACCCGCTGTCGGAGGCGGAGGACGAGCTGTCGTCGTATGACAAGGCGGAGTCGAGGAGCAGGGAGTTGGTGACGGACTGGTTCGCGGCCGCTTCGTCCCGCCGCTTGCGGCGCCTGGAGAAGGTGCTCATGCCCTTCGTCTTCCCCCGGGGCGCCGACGACATACCTCGGTCGCGGAAGACGAGAAGCGGGGGCGGCGCCTCCGCACAGGCGCCGCCCCCGAGGGTTCCCCGCCCGCCAGGGCGGGGGCTACCACCGGTGAGGGTTGTCAGGGAGTGGTGGTGGCCCCCGCCGTGGCGGCCCGACCAGCTTCCAGCCGGGCCACGGGGATGCGGAACGGTGAGCAGGACACGTAGTCCAGGCCCACCTCATGGAAGAAGTGCACCGACTCGGGGTCGCCGCCGTGTTCGCCGCAGACACCGAGCTTGAGGTCGGGGCGTGCTGCCCGGCCCGCGGTCACGGCGGCCCTGACCAGCGAGCCGACTCCGTCGGCGTCGATGGTCTCGAACGGGGAGACTCCGAAGATGCCCTTTTCCAAGTAGGCGGTGAAGAAACTCGCTTCGACGTCGTCGCGCGAGAAACCCCACACCGTCTGGGTCAGATCGTTGGTGCCGAAGGAGAAGAAGTCGGCGGACTCGGCGATCTGACCGGCCGTCAACGCGGCGCGCGGCAGCTCGATCATGGTGCCGAGGGGGATCGACAGGGAGACGCCCCGGTCGCGTTCGACGTCGGCGATGACGGCCTCGGCCTCGTCGCGGACGATCTCCAGCTCCTGCACGGTCCCGACCAGCGGGATCATGATCTCGGGGCGCGGGTTGCCGCCGGCGGCGCGGCGGGCCGCCGCGGCCTCGGCGATCGCGCGGACCTGCATGGTGAACAGGCCGGGGACGACCAGGCCGAGGCGGACGCCGCGCAGGCCGAGCATCGGGTTCTGTTCGTGCAGGCGCCGCACGGCGGCCAGCAGTCGGGCGTCGTGCTCGTCGTGCTGGAGCGCGACCCGCACCGAGAGTTCGGTGAGGTCGGGCAGGAACTCGTGGAGCGGCGGGTCGAGGAGCCTGACGGTGACCGGGAGGCCGTCCATCGCCTCGAACAGCTCGGTGAAGTCGCCGCGTTGGAGCGGGAGCAGCGCGTCGAGCGCGGCGGAGCGCTCCGCTTCGCCTTCGGCGAGGATCAGCCGCTCGACGAGTGCCCGGCGGTCGCCGAGGAACATGTGCTCGGTGCGGCACAGGCCGACGCCCTCGCCGCCGAACCTGCGGGCGCGGGCGGCGTCTTCGGCGGTGTCGGCGTTGGCGCGGACGCCCAGGTGGCGCTCCCGGTCGGCGAGCGTCATGAGGCGGTGGACGGCGGCGACCAGGTCGTCGGCGTCGGGGGCCGTGGTGCCCTCGAAGTACTCCACGACGGAGGACGGGACGACGGGTACCTCGCCGGCGTAGACGCGGCCGCTGGCGCCGTCGATGGAGAGGACGTCGCCCTCGCCGATCACCGTGCCGTCGGCGGTGGTGAGGCGGCGGGCGTCCACGTCGACCTGGAGTTCCTCGGCGCCGCAGACGCAGGTCTTGCCCATGCCGCGGGCGACGACGGCGGCGTGCGAGGTCTTGCCGCCGCGCGAGGTGAGGATGCCCTGGGCGGCGATCATGCCGTCGAGGTCGTCGGGGTTGGTCTCGCGGCGGACGAGGATGACGCGTTCGCCGGCCGCCGCGCGGGCGACGGCGGTGGCCGAGTCGAAGACGGCGGCGCCGGACGCTGCGCCGGGCGAGGCCGCGATGCCGGTGCCGATCGGGGCGTGCTCGGTCTCCGCGCTGAACCGGGGGAACATCAGCTGCGCCAACTGGCCGCCGGTGACGCGGCGCAGCGCCTCGCGCTCGTCGATCAGGCCCTGGTCGAGGAGTTGGACGGCGATCCGGAACGCGGCGGCGGCGGTGCGCTTGCCGACCCGGGTCTGGAGCATCCAGAGCTTGCCGCGCTCGATGGTGAACTCGATGTCGCAGAGGTCGAGGTAGTGGTTCTCCAACACCTCCATGATGCGCAGGAGTTCCGCGTAGGAGGCGGCGTCGAGGCGTTCGAGTTCGGCGAGCGGCACGGTGTTGCGGATGCCGGCGACGACGTCCTCGCCTTGGGCGTTGGCGAGGTAGTCGCCGTAGACGCCCTGGTGGCCGCTGGCCGGGTCGCGGGTGAAGGCGACGCCCGTGCCCGAGTCGGGGCCGAGGTTGCCGAAGACCATGGCGCAGACGCTGACGGCGGTGCCGAGGTCGTTGGGGATGCGCTCCTGGCGGCGGTAGAGGCGGGCGCGGTCGCCGTTCCACGACGCGAAGACGGCGCGGATGGCGAGGTTCATCTGCTCGCGCGGGTCCTGAGGGAAGCCGCGGCCGGTGGCGGCGACCACGATCTCCTTGAACTCGGCGACGAGGGCACGGAGTTGGTCGGCGGTGAGCTCGACGTCGGTGGCGACGCCTGCGGTTCGGCGGGCCTCGTCGATGCGGTCCTCGAACAGGTCGCCCTCGATGCCGAGCACGGTCTTGCCGAACATCTGGATGAGCCGGCGGTAGGAGTCCCAGGCGAAGCGCTCGTCACCGGCCTGGGCGGCGAGGGCGCCGACCGACTCGTCGGTGAGGCCGATGTTGAGGACGGTGTCCATCATGCCCGGCATGGAGAACTTGGCCCCGGAGCGGACGGAGACCAGCAGCGGGTCGTCGCCGTGCCCGAGCCGGCGGCCCATGCGGCGCTCCAGCGCGTCGAGGTGCGCACTCACCTCGTCGTGGAGCGTGCCGGGTTCGTCGCCGGTGAGGAGGTAGGCCCGGCAGGCGTCGGTGGTGATGGTGAATCCCGGTGGCACGGGAAGGCCGAGCCTGGTCATCTCGGCGAGGTTGGCGCCCTTGCCGCCGAGCAGGTCCTTGAGGTCCTTGTTGCCCTCGGTGAAGTCGTAGACGTACTTCGCCGTGGTGGCGGGGGCTATGAGGGGAGGGGTGATGAGGGATGGGGTTTGCGTTTCCGGCACGGGACTCGACTCCTCGTGAACGGCTGCCCTGACAGCGGGAGGTTACCCCGCCAACCGCTCATCTGAGCGTTCCGGTCATCATTCGTGGCAGGCATCACGCCCACGAAAGGGCTAATTCCACCCTAAGCCGCCCAAGCCGACGGGGCGCGGCGAGGCGAGACGGCCCCCGGAACAGTCCGGGGGCCGTCTGGAGGGAGCGGACGCGCAGGGCCGCGAAGGGGCGGAGGGGCCGAGGGGGCTACCTGGCCGTCGACAGGTTCGACGTCAGCCGGCGGTCCGCCTCGGCCGAGGCGTACAGCGACTCGACCACCATGGTGGCGGCGCCGGCCAGGCCGGCGCGGTCGCCGAGCTGGGAGGTCACCACCTGGAGGTACGCCGTGGTGCGCGGCATCGCGCGCTGGTAGAGCAGCTCCCTGACCCCGGTCAGGAAGGGGGGTCCGGCGAGGTCGCCGGCGATCATCAGGACGCCGGGGTTGAGCAGGGTGACCACCGTCGCCAGCACGCCGCCCACCAGCCGGCCGGCCTCGCGGGCCAGCCGCACCGCGTCCGGCTGGCCGATGGACAGCTGGTCGCGGACGCCGGATCCTGAGGCCGTGGGGATGCCGGCCGCCGTCAGCTGCTCGGCCAGGGCGCGGCCGCTGGCCACCGCCGCCAGGCAGCCGTAGGAGCCGCAGCGGCAGAGCGCGTGGGTGTGCTCGCTGAGCCTGATGTGCCCTATGTCACCGGCGGCGCCGTCGATCCCCCGGTACATCTCGCCGCCGGCCACCATCCCGGCGCCGATGCCGGTGGAGACCTTGATCAACAGAAACGCCGAGCAGTCGGGATAGCCGTGCCGCTGCTCGGCGTACGCCATCAGGTTGGCGTCGTTCTCCATCAGCACGGGTATCCGGGCGTCGCCGTGGCAGTGCTCGGCGAACGCGCGACGCATCCGCTCCCGGATCGGGTAGCGGTCCCAGCCCGGCATGATCGGCGGCTGGACGACCTGGCCGGACGTCGAGTCGACGGGGCCAGGCACCGAGAGGCCGATGCCACAGACGGCGGAGGCCGGCACCCCGGCCTTCTCCAGCAGCGCCGCGAACCAGTGGCCGAGCCGGTCGAGGACCTCGTCGGGGCCCTGGTTGATCAACAGCGAGCCGGAGTGCTCGGCCAGCAGCCCACCGGCCAGGTCAAGAACGGCGGCCCGCGCGTGCCGCGTCTCGAGGTCGGCACAGAGCACCACCGCGTGCGAGGCGTCGAACTCGATCCGCACGGCCGGGCGACCGCCAGTCGGGGCCTCCACCGGATCGCCGGCGGTCTCCCTGATCCAACCGGCGCCGAAGAGCTGGTCGAGCCGATGCCCGACCGTCGAGCGGGAGAGCCCGGTGATCCGCTGGAGCTCGCCCCGCGTCGTCGCCTGTCCGCTGCGGATCAACCCCAGCAGGTGCCCGGCGCTCGCCTGGTTCATCACACCGCTCTGCCTTCCCCGTGACTGATTTCTCACCCCCATTTAGCTTGTGAAGTAGATATTACAGCGCTACTTTTGCGTGTTAAGTAGACGTAACTCTACGGTACCTTCGACAAAACAAGTGGTGCGGCCGCCCTGCGGCAGCAAAAGCCAGAGTCCCTCGGAGCCCACGTGGAACGCGCTGATCTGCCCCCCGGCCTCCCCTCGATCGCATACAACGGCGCGCGCCGCGTTCTCTCCCGCAACTGGACGGGCTCCTCGACGGTCCCCTCCAGGGCCCTCTACCCACACCAGTGGAGCTGGGACTCCGCGTTCATCGCCATCGGGCTGCGCCACGTCTCCCCCGACCGCGCCCAGCGCGAGCTGGAGACGCTGCTGGCCGCGCAGTGGCAGGACGGCCGGATCCCGCACATCGTGTTCAACCCGGCCGTGCCCCTCACGGCCTACTTCCCCAGTCCCGACTTCTGGCGATCCTCCACCGCCGGGGACAAGGCGGGGGCGCCGGCGGCCGTCGAGACCTCAGGGATCGTGCAGCCTCCCGTCCACGCCCTCGCCGCCTGGCTGGTCCACCGGGCCGACCCCGCCGCGTCCACGCGCCGGGGCTTTCTCCGCCGGGTCTACCCGCGGCTCGTCGCCTGGCAGCGGTACCTCACCGGCCGCCGCGACCTGGGCGGCCGGGGCCTCGCGTCAATCGTCCACCCCTGGGAATCCGGCATGGACAACTGTCCGAGCTGGGATCACCCGCTCGCCAGGATCGAGCCAGCCGACGTCCGCTCCTTCCACCGCGCCGACCTCGACCACGGCTGCCGCGCCGACCGCCCCACCGACCTCGACTACGGCCGCTACGTCCGGCTCGCCGCCTCCTACCGCGACCGCGGCTACGCCGACGACGCCGGCTCGCACCCCTTCGCCGTCGAGGACCCGGCGCTCAACGCCCTGCTGATCGCCTCCGAGCACGCGCTCGCCGAGATCGCCGCCGTCATCGACGCCGACCCGGCCGACCACCTGGTCCGCGCCGAGGAGCTCACCACCAGCCTGCTCAAGCGGCTGTGGAACCCGGAAGCCGGCATGTTCCTCTGCCAGGACGTGAACACCGGCGAACACATCATGGAGCGCGGCGTCAGCGGCCTGATCCCGCTGATCCTCCCCGACCTCCCTGAGGAGATCGTCGCCGCCCTGGTGCGCACCGCCACCGGCGAGCACTTCGGCCTCGGCGGGCCCTCCCGGCTGGCGCCGAGCTACGACCTCACCAGCCCGGCCTTCGACCCGTCGCGCTACTGGCGGGGCCCCGCCTGGTTCAACATCAACTGGCTGTTGGAGCGCGGGCTGCGCCTGCACGGCGCCACCGAGCGGGCCGACGCGCTGCGGGCCGAGGCGCTGAGCGCGGCCGAAGCGACCGGCTTCGCCGAGTACGTCGACCCGTTCACCTGCGAGGCACGCGGCAGCCAGGACTTCAGCTGGACGGCCGCGCTCACCATCGATCTGCTCATGGAACCGCTCGTCGAACCGCTCGCCACCCAGGCCCAGGGCGCGACACACGCGTGACGCCCCACCGCCCTGAGACAACCGAAGACATGAAGACACCAGGGGATCGCAGTGCTCACTACACACCACTGCCTGCTCGTCCGGGACGGCACCTTCGCCGCGATCGGGCCTTCCGGGGACATCACCGGCGACCGCGGTCCCTGGCCTGACGGCCTCTTCGCCAGGGACGCCCGCCACCTCAGCCGCTGGCAACTCACCGTCGACGGCGGCACGCCCGCCGTGCTGGTGCCGGCCGCCGTCGGGGACGAGGCCCGCGCCAACGCCGTACTGACACCGCCGGGCAGCCGCGCCGAGCCGCCCGCGCTCACCCTCTTCCGCGAACAGGCGGTCCGCGCCGGCGGGTTGAGCGAACGGATCAGGGTCAGCAGCAACCACGGCGAACCGACCACCGCCCTGCTGGCATTGACCGTCGACGCCGACTTCGCCGACCAGTTCGAACTACGTGGCGACCACCGCTGGTACGAGAAGCCGCACGCCGTCCGCACCCGCGCGATCCTGCCCGACGGCGTGGAGTTCGGCTACCGGCGCCGCGAATGGCACGCCCGCACCGTCGTCACCGCCTCACCCGCGCCCGACGTCGTCGAGGAAACCGGCAGCGGCGCACGCCGGTTGCGCTGGCAGGTCGAGCTACCGGCCCACGGCAGCCTGGAGTTGGCGCTCCGGGTGGACGCCCACCCGCACGGCGCGCCGGAGCCCGACCCCGTACTCCCCACGCCGGCCCGCCGGTTCGCGACGGTGGGCGGGCTCGGCGGCGCGCCGATCCCGGACGACTGGCCCGAACTGTCGGCCGCGTGCGAAGAGGGGCTCGGCGACCTCGCCGGCCTCCTCGTACCGGCCACCGGGCCCGACGGCGAGCCCCTTCGGGTGCCGGCGGCCGGCGTGCCGTGGTTCCTGACCCTGATCGCCCGACACGCCCTCGTCACCTCGCTGTTCATGCTGCGCGCCAGGCCCGAACTGGCCGCCGCCACGCTGCTCGCACTGGCCGCCACCCAGGCCACCGGCGCCGACCCGCGCCGCATCGCCGAGCCGGGCAAGATCGTGCACGAGCTGCGCCACGGCGAGCTGGCCCACTTCGACCAGGTGCCGTTCGGCCGCTACTTCGGCGCCGTCGACAGCACCCCGCTGTTCCTGGTGCTGCTCGGCGCCCACGCGCAGGCCACCGGCGACGAGAAGCTGGCCCGCCGCCTGGAGCGGCACGCCCGCGCCGCCGTCGAGTGGATGTTCCAGTACGGCGGCCTCGCCGACGGCGGCTACCTGCTCTACCAGGCGGACCAGGGCGGGCTCGCCAACCAGAACTGGAAGGACTCCCCCGGCTCCGTCTGCGCCGCCGACGGTACCCCGGCGAAGGGCGAGATCACCGCGGCCACCGCCCAGGGCTACGCCTACGCGGCGCTCTGCCAGGCGGCCCGGCTGGCCCGCACGGCCTGGGACGACGCCTCGTACGCGGACGTCCTCGACGACGCGGCCGAAGGGCTGCGGGCCCGCTTCCTGCGCGACTTCTGGCTGCCCGAACAGGACTTCCCCGCCCTGGCGTTGGACGGCGCGGGCCAGCGCGTCGACGCGCTCGGCTCGGACGCCGGGCACCTGCTGTGGACCGGCATCCTCGACCGCGAACGCGGCCGCGCGGTGGGCCGGCGGCTGCTCCAGCCGGACTTCTTCACCGGCTGGGGCATCCGCACGCTGGCCGCCGGCCAGCCCGCTTACCACCCGCTCTCCTACCACCGGGGCAGCGTCTGGCCGCACGACAGCGCGATCGCGGCCCTCGGCCTCACCCGCTACGGCCTCAGCACGGAGGCCCAGACGGTCGCCCGCGGCGTCCTCGACCTGGCGGCCGCGACCACCTTCCAACTCCCCGAGGCCATCGCGGGCTACGCCCGCGACGAACACCCGACGCCGATCCCCTACCCCCACGCCTGCACGCCGCAGGCGTGGTCGGCGGCCACGCCGTTCGCCCTGGCGGCGGCGGTCACGAACACGATGCCAGGCCCCGTGCCGGCCTGAGGTTCCTCCTCCCCCCGCCCACGCGCTCCGCGCGGGTGGGGGCGGCTGCGCCGCCGGGCTGGGGTGGGTGCCCGGCGCTCCGCGCGGGTGGAGGCGACCTCGGGTGGGTGCCCGGCGCTCCGCGCGGGTGGAGGCGACCTCGGGTGGGTGCCCGGCGCTCCGCGCGGGGTTTTCCCCACCCGCCCGCCCTTGTTCCGCGCTTCGCGCGGGGTGGGCAGGGGCCGGCCGGGGGCCGAGGGCGGCTGCGCCGCCCGGCCCTGCGGGGCTCCGCCCCGCCCAGGGGCGCACGGGCCACGGGCCCGGCCC
>NZ_BAAGPR010000095.1:0-31670 GCF_054783955.1 Streptomyces mayteni
ACCGCGACCGGGCCCACCTCGCCGTGGCCCACCCCCCCCTCGGCCGGCGGCCCGGCCACCGCGAACCGCAGCGCCAGCGCCGCCTGTTCGAGGGACACCCGGGCCCGCAGCGCCTCGGTCGCGCCGCCGACCCCGATCCGAAGCCGGCCGCGCACCGCGGCCAGCAGCTCGGCCACCGGCGAGCCGCTGCCCGCCGCCCGGTCCTGCATCAGCGCGACGCCGAGCCCGCCGAGCCTGGCCACCCGCAGCGTGCCGGCCACCGCGCCCCGGCCGAGCAGCGCCCGCGCCGCCACCTCGGCGGCGTCGGCCTCGGCCGCCGCGAACGCCAGGACGCGCAGCGGCGGTTCGGGGGCCAGGCCGAGCAGCCGCAGCGCCCTGGCCCGGTCGGCGACGGACTCCCGGCCGGCCAGCGCGACCTCCACGAGCGCCGGGTCGGCGACCCGCAGCGGATGCTCAAGGGTGTGGGCGACGATGGCCAGCCACTCCACCACCAGCTCGTCGAACGGCCCGGCCGCGCCTGGCCGTTCGAGCCAGACCCGGCCGGCGGGGCGCAACGCGGCGTCTCCCGAGACCCGCCCCGGCGGGCCGGCCAGCGCCGCGCCGTCGGGACCGGCGCGGAACACCCGGCCGCCGGCCAGCTCCACGCCGACCGGGCACTCGGCGAGGCCGGCGGCCGACCGCACCAGGGCCGCCGGGTCGAGCCGGCCGGCGCCGAGCAGCGCCTGGAAGTGCGCGATCACCCGCACGGCGGCGGCAGCGTCGGCGTCCAGGGACGACAGGCGCAACAGCAAGCCCTTCACAACCGCAAGTCTAGAAAAGGAACTCGAAAGGACAAGGTCACGGACATGGCCAACAGAGCCGCCCACAGAGCCGCCAACCGACCCGACAGAGCCCACAACAGGGCCGCCCAGCACCTCCGTTCGCTCCTCGCCACGCTGTTGGCCGGCGTGCTGCCGCTGCTCGCGGCGCTCCTGGTGACGGCGCCGCCGGCCTCCGCCGCGACGCTGACCGAGGTCACCAACTTCGGCACCAATCCCAGCGGTCTGCGCATGCACCTCTACGTGCCGGACAACGTCGCCCAGCGGCCGGCCGTGCTGGTCGCCGTCCACTACTGCACGGGCTCGGGCCCGGCGTTCTACTCCGGCACCGAGTTCGCGTCGCTCGCCGACCGCTACGGGTTCGTCGTCGTCTACCCCTCGGCCACCCGCAGCGGCAACTGCTTCGACGTCTCCTCGCCGCAGGCCCTGACCCGCGGCGGCGGCAGCGACCCGGTGGGCATCAGGTCGATGGTCGACTACGTGCAGCGCACCTACTCGAGCGACCCGGACCGGGTCTTCGTCACCGGCGCCTCGTCCGGCGCGATGATGACCAACGTGCTGCTCGGCGTCTACCCGGACGTCTTCAAGGCCGGCGCCGCCTTCGCCGGCGTGCCGTTCGGCTGCTTCGCCACCACCGACGGCTCGTCCTGGAACAGCGCCTGCGCCCAGGGGCAGATCTCCCGCACCCCGCAGGACTGGGGCACGCTGGTGCGCAACGCCTACCCCGGCTACTCGGGGCCGAGGCCGCGCATGCAGATCTGGCACGGCACCAACGACGACACGCTGCGCTACCCGAACTTCGGCGAGCAGGTCAAGCAGTGGACCAACGTGCTCGGCGTCAGCCAGACGCCGGCCCTCACCGACAGCCCGCAGGCCAACTGGACCCGCACCCGCTACGGCGCCACCGGCGCCCAGGCCCCGGTGGAGGCCATCAGCCTGCAGGGCGTGGGCCACAACGTGCCGCAGTCCGGCATGGCGGCCCGGGTCATCGAGTTCTTCGGCCTGAACAACACCACCACGCCGCCCCCGGGCGGCGGCGATCCAGGCACCCCGGGCGCCTGCCGGGTCGCCGTCACCACCAACGCCTGGAACACCGGCCTCACCGCGTCCCTCACCATCACCAACACCGGCACCGCCCCGGTCAGCGGCTGGTCGCTCCGCTTCACCCTCGCCTCCGGCCAGACCATCACCTCCGGGTGGAACGCCAGCTACAGCCCGAGCAGCGGCACGGTGACCGCCACCAACGTCGCCCACAACGCGAGCATCGCGGCCGGCGCCAGCGTCTCCGTCGGTTTCCAGGCCAACCACACGGGCAACTCGGCGGCGCCGACCGGGTTCGCCCTCAACGGGGCGTCCTGCACCGCCGGTTGACAGCGAGGCCCGAACCGACATGAGAAAGGGGCGCGTTCCCATGCACGTCACGTTTGGTAGGCGACGAAGTCAGCGACGCGGCACGTCCTGGCTCGGCCAGTTGGCGGCCGTGGGGCTGCTCGCCGTCGCGCTGATCGTCGCCTCGTCGGCGGTCGGCGCGACCGGCGCCGGCAACACGGCGCCCGGCGGCCGGCACTGGGTCAACACCTGGACGGCGATGCCGCAGTTGACGGAGCCGGGCAACATGCCGCCGGCCCCGTTCACCCAGGACGGCCTGGTGCTCGACGACGCCACGCTGCGGCAGACCGTCCGGGTCACGATCGGCGGCGAGCACGCCAGGCTGCGCTTCTCCAACGCCTTCGGGGGCGCGCCCCTGCCCATCACGGCCGTCTCGGTGGCGCTGCCGCGCGACGGGCAGGCCGGCGTCAGCGCCATCGAGCCGGGCTCGGCCCGGGGGGTCACCTTCCAGCGCCAGCCGTCGGTGACCATCCCGGTCGGCGCCCAGGCGGTCTCCGACCCGCTCGACCTCGACCTGGCGCCCGGCACCAACCTGACCGTCACCGTCTACCTGGCCGACGGGCAGGCGTCCGACGACATCACCTCGCACCCGGGTTCGCGCACCGCCTCCTACCTGCTCGCCGGCGACCACGTCGCCGCCGACGACCTGCCGGGGGCCACCCGCACCGACCACTGGTACTTCCTCAGCGGCGTCGAGGTGTGGTCGCCGAGCAACACCGCGGCGGCCGTCTTCGTCGGCGACTCGCTGACCGACGGCCGGGGCTCCACCACCAACGGCAACGACCGCTGGCCCGACCAGCTCTTCGACCGGCTGCGGGACCGGCGGGACACGTCGGGCGTGGCCGTGCTCAACCAGGCGGCCGGCGGCAACCGGATCCTGGACGACGGCCTCGGCCCCAACCTGCTGGCCAGGATCGACCGCGACGTGCTGGCCACCAGCGGCGTCTCCTGGCTGGTGGTCTTCGAGGGGATCAACGACATCGGCACCGCGCCCGCCACCCCCGAGGCCCAACGGGCGGTCACCGCCCGGCTGATCGCCGCGTACGAGCAGATCGTGGTCCGCGCGCACGCCCAGCGGATCCGGGTCTACGGCGCGACGCTCACGCCGTTCGGCGGCAACGACCTGTACGACGACCCGGGCGGGCTGCGCGAGGAGAGCCGGCGGGCCGTCAACGACTGGATCCGCTCCAGCGGCCGGTTCGACGCCGTCATCGACCTCGACGCCGCCGTCCGCGACCCGGCGGCACCGGACCGGCTGCTGCCGGCGGCGGACGTCGGCGACGGCCTGCACCTGAACCCGACGGGCTACCGGATGCTCGCCGACGCGGTGCCCGCCCGCCTCTTCCGGCCGGCGCCGCTCCCCGTCGACTTCGGATTCGAGTGATATTCGCCCTGAATTCGAACCGTCGATTTGCTTTTTCCGGCGGAATCCTTGCAAGGCCCGGGAGCCACTCGGGCCTTGCAAGGAGAAACAACGGATTGTCAAGGGCGACATTGACCACACCGGGATTCGCCGGAATACGGCCCTCACCGGCCCTGAAGCGCTGCCAAACGCTCCGCTTGTCAATGCCGCGGCGGACCGCTTTTCGTCTGCGGCGCCGTCGTCGCTGATCGCGCCCGCCTCGACGGCGACGACCAGGCCACCACCCACACCCCAGCCAGCCGCCGCGCCCCGCCACGCCACGTGGCGGGCGAACCCGCCTACCGCACGCCCCGCGCAGCGGCCCGGCGGCCGGGCCGGCGACCTGTTCGGCCGGCGGCGGATCTTCCAGGTCGGCATCGCCGTCTTCACCCTCGCCTCGCTGCTCGGCGGGCTCGCCACCAACGAGGCGGTGCTGATCGCCTCCCGGGTTCTCCAGGGCGTCGGCGCCGCGCTCGCCGCGCCCAGCGCGCTGGCGCTGATCGCCACCACCTTCCCGGCCGGCCGGCCGCGGAACACGGCGATGGGCGTCTACGCGGCGATGGGCGGCCTCGGCGCCACCGTCGGCCTGCTGCTCGGCGGCGTGCTCACCGACGCCCTCGACTGGCGCTGGGTCTTCTTCGTCAACATCCCCTTCGGTCTCGCGGTGCTGGCCGGCACCAGGACCCTGGTCGAGGCCGACCGCGACCACGGCCGGCTCGACGTCCCGGGCACCGTGACGGGCACCGGCGGCCTGCTCGCCCTGGTCTACGCGATCACCAGGGGCGGCGAGCACGGCTGGACCGACGGCCTGACGCTGGTGTCGTTCGCGGCCGCCGTCGCGCTGCTGCCGTCGTTCCCGCTGATCCAGGCCAGGAGCGGGCACCCGATGCTGCCGCTGCGGCTGTTCGCCGACCGCAACCGGTGGGGCGCCTACGCGACCATGCTGTTCATCGGCGCCGGCATGTGCGCGACCTTCTACTTCCTCACCCTCTACATGCAGCTGATCCTGGGCTACAGCCCGGTGCGCACCGGCTTCGCCTACCTGCCGTTCAGCTTCGGCATGGCCGCGGCGGCCGGCGTCAGCTCCAAGCTGATCGCCCAGCTGCCGCCCCGGCTGATCGCCGGGCCCGGGCTGCTGCTCGCCGCCGGCGGCATGTTCTGGTTCGGGGCCCTGGAGCCCGGCTCGTCCTACGCCGGCCACCTGATGCCGGCGATGTTCGTGACGGCCCTCGGGCTCGGCCTGAGCTTCGTGCCGATGACGCTCGGCGCGGTCGCCGGCGTGGCGGACCGGGACAGCGGCGTCGCCTCCGCGGCGCTCAACACCGCCCAGCAGGTGGGCGGCGCGCTCGGCCTCGCGGTGCTGACCACGGTGTCCGCGGCCGCCGCCGACGACCGGCTGCCCGACGCGGCCGCCGCCCTGTACGGGGCGCTGGCCACCGGCGACCGGGAGCTGGCGGCCCGCGCCGCCGACGCGCTGACCCATGGCTACGGCATGGCGTTCCTGGCGGCCACCGGCCTGTTCGTGGCCGGCCTCGTCGTCACGGCGCTGGCCGTGAACGCCGGGCGGCAGCACCCCGCGGAGGGTGCCGCCGCCCCCGCCCACCTGGGCTGAGGAAGCCGCGGGCCGCGGCCGGTCACCGGTGCCGGAAGGCGTCCAGTGGCACGGCCGAGGCCAGCGCCTCGTTGCCGGCGTCGTTGAGGTGCAGGTGGTCGCCCGAGTCGTAGGCCGGATTCAGCCGGTCCGGTTCGGCCGGGTCGCGGACGGCGGCCTCGAAGTCGGCGACCGCGTCGAACTCCCCGCTGTTCCTGATCCAGTCGTTGACCCGCAGCCGCACCGCTTCGTTCTCCGGGGTGTGGAAGCCGAGGGTGTCGCCGCGGAACGGGGTGATGGTGCCGCCGATGACGCGGACGCCGCGCTCGTGCGCCCGGTCGATCAACCCCTGGTAGCCGGCGATCAGTTCGGCTGCGGTGACCCGCTCGGACGCCGGGGCCGAGCGGGTGCCTGGCTGGCCGATGTCGTTGATGCCGAGGAACAGGATCAGGTGGCCGACCCCTGGCTGGCTCAGCACGTCGCGCTCGAACCGGGTGACGCCGGCCTGCCCGAAGTACGCCGCCCACGCGTGGGCGGGCGAGCCCGCCGGCGGGTTCGGGTCGCGCAGCAGCCGGTTGCCGCTGATCCCGGCGTTGAGCACACCGGTCTCCGGCAGCCGGGGCCCGGCGGCCCGCATCCGCTCGGCGAGGAAGTCGGACCAGCGGTGGTTGCTCGACAGGCTCGACCCGACGGTGATCGAGTCGCCGAGCGCCACCACCGCGTCGCGGGCCTGGCCGCGCACGCTGACGCCGGTGAGGAAGTACCAGCGGTCGGTGGTGGCGGTCGGGGTGATGGCGGCGTCGTCGGCGACGTTGCCCGCCGCCACGTAGTTCTCCTGGTTGGCGTAGGCGTTGAGGGTGGCGCCCGGGGTGCGCTCCGGCAGGTGGACGCTGATCACCAGGTCGGCGGCGGCCGGGATCCGCAGCCCCACCGGGTCGCTGACCAGCCGCTCACCCGGCTCCACGGTCACCCGTGACCGCCCGTCGAACGTCAACCGCCGGTCCGTGCGCGGCAGCACGCTCGATCCGGGCCCCTGGGGGTCCTGCCTGGCGATCCTGGCCTCGCCGATGACCAGCGGCTCGGTGCCGAACTCGTTGGAGAACCTGACGCGCAGCGCGTCGCCGCCGACGCTGGCGCGCACCACCTGCCGGATCGTCTGGTCCTGGAAGGTGGTGGTGTCGCTGACCGGCCTGGTGGTGGGGGCGGTGGTCCAGGCGCCGACCCAGGACCGCCCGCCCTGGCCCGCCGCGGACGCCTGGGCGGGCGACAGCAGCAGGGCGCCGATCAGCAACGCCAACACAAGGGCCGCCATGCGGCCGATGACTCTCAGGGGCTTCAACGGGATTCCCTCCGCCACGGGTTGACGCCGGTTGAGACGTACCCCAAGCACCGTGCCCCCGCGGCCCACGCGACACACCCGACAACCGTCGGCCCCCCGGCCCGCGCCAGCCGACGCCCAACTCGCGCCACGCCCTAGGGGGACCGCCTGAGATGCCCCGGAGAACGCCCGACCACCCTGTCGCCCACCCATGACACCTGTTAGCTTTCATTGACATGACAGACACGACATATGGGAAGCCGAGCAGGCGCACGCTGTTGGCCGCCACCGGCCTGGCGGCGGCCGTCACGGCCGCCGGCCCCGCGTCGGCCGCCTCGGCGGCCCCGCTCAGGGCCAGGCCGGCCGGCCGCATCGACGTCCACCACCACGCCGTGCCCGACGAGATGCGGCGCTGGCTCGTCGAGATCGGCCTGATCCCCGAGGAGGGCGGCCCGAGTTGGGCGCGGTGGACCCTGGAGGAGACGCTGCGGACCATGGACGACAACGGGATCGCGGCGGGCGTCGCCTCGGCTCCCGCCCCGGCCGAGCTCTTCCGCGACCGGTCGCTCGCCGAGGACGGCGTGCGGGTGTGCAACGAGTCGCTGGCGGCGCTCGTCGCCGAACACCCGTGCCGCTTCGGCTTCTTCGCCAACGTCGCGGCCCTCCACCCGGACCTGGCGATCGCCCAGGCGGCGCACGCGTTGGACGAACTCGGCGCGGAGGGCGTGCTCCTGATGACCACGGCGGGCGGCAGGTACCTCGGCGACCGCTCCTTCGACCGGCTCTTCGACGCGCTGAACGAGCGCCGGGCCGTCGTCTTCGTCCACCCGGGGGAGCTGCCCGAGGGCACCACCGAGCTGCCGGGCATCCCCGACTTCATCGGGGACTACCCGCTGGACACCACCCGCGCCGCGCTGAACCTCGTCGCCTCTGGCACCCTCGACCGCTGCCCCGACCTGTCGATCGTCCTCTCCCACGCCGGCGGCTTCCTCCCCTATGTGGCGGGCCGCGCCGTCTCCGCCGGGCGCCAGGGCGAGGGCCCGGCGCCCGAGGCGGTCGCGCGGGCGGTGCGGCGCTTCCACTACGACACGGCGTTGCCGATGTCTCCCTACGCGACGCCCTCGCTGCTGGCGGCCGTCGGCTCGGATCGCGTCCTGTACGGCAGCGACTGGCCGGCCAGGCCGGCGGACGAAGTGGGCAGGATCACCGCCGAGTTGGACGCCGACCCGCTCCTGGACGCCCGGGCGCGCGAGCGCGTCGACCGGCGGAACGCCCTGCGGCTCTTCCCCCGGCTGGCGGCCCGGCTCGCCTGACCGGCCGAGGGCTGGCGGGGGCCGGCCGGGGGCCGGCCGGGCGGCCGTTACCGGACGAGGCTCGGCCGCTTGTTGTCGAAGGTCCAGCCGGGGATCAGGTACCGCATCGCGGTCGCGTCGTCGCGGGCGCCGAGCGCGCGGCTCAGGTAGAGCTCGTGGGCGGCGAGCAGCCGGTCCTCGTCGAGCGTGACGCCGAGTCCCGGCGCGTCGGGGATGGCGATCTCGCCTTCGACGATCCTCGGCGGGGCGACGGTCAGCCGCTCCAGGCCCTCCTGCCAGATCCAGTGCGTGTCCAGGGCGTTGTACTCGCCGGGCGCCGCCGCGCCGCAGTGGGCGACCATGGCGAGCGAGATGTCGAAGTGGTTGTTGGAGTGGCACCCCCAGGTCAGCCCGGTCGCCTCGCACAGCTGCGCCACCCGGACCGAGCCGCGCATCGTCCAGAAGTGCGGGTCGGCGAGCGGGATGGTGACGGCCTTGAGGGCCAGCGCGTGGGTCAGCTCGCGCCAGTCCGTGGCGATCATGTTGGTCGCGGTGGGCAGCCCGGTCGCGCGGCGGAACTCGGCCAGGATCTCGCGCCCCGAGTAGCCGGCCTCGGCGCCGCACGGGTCCTCGGCGTAGGCGAGCGTGCCGAGCAGCGGCCGGCACAGCTCGACCGCCTCGCGCAGCGACCAGGCGCCGTTCGGGTCGAGGGTGATCCGGGCCTCGGGGAACCGGGCCTTCAGCGCGGTGATCGCCCGCACCTCCTCCGCGCCGGCCAGCACCCCGCCCTTGAGCTTGAAGTCCCGGAAGCCGTACAGCTCGTGGGTGGCCTCGGCCTGCCGCACGATGGCCTCGGGGGTCAGCGCCTCCTCGTGTCTGATCCGGTACCAGGTGGCGTCCACGTCCGGCTCCCTGGCGTACTCCAGGTCGGTGCGGTCCGGGTCGCCCACGTAGAAGAGGTAGCCCAACACCCTTACCGAGTCGCGCTGTTGACCCTCGCCGAGCAGCGCGGCGACCGGCACGTCGAGGTGCTGCCCGAGGAGGTCGAGCAGCGCGGACTCGACGGCGGTGACGGCGTGCACGGTGGTCCGCAGGTCGAAGGTCTGGGCGCCGCGGCCGCCGGCGTCCCGGTCGCGGAACCGGGCGCCGATCTCGCGCAGCACGCGCTGGTAGTCGGCCAACCGGGCGCCGACGACGAGCGGTTCGGCGTCCCGCAGGGTCCGGGTGATCCGCTCGCCGCCCGGCACCTCGCCGAGTCCGGTGCGGCCTTCGGAGTCGGTGAGGACGACGACGTTGCGGGTGAAGTAAGGGCCGTGCGCGCCGGAGAGGTTGAGCGCCATGCTGTCCCGGCCGGCGACCGGGTAGACGGCGAACGCGGTGACGGTCGGCTGCTGGCTCATGATCTCGTTGCTGCCTTTCGGATGTCAGATGTTGAGGACGTCGAGGACCCGGTCCATGACGAGGACGCCGCCGAGGCCGAGGACGGCGAGCACCGTGGTGTAGGTGGTGCGGGCCTTGAGTGCCTGGACGACGGTGAGGTTGAAGTACTCCTTGAACATCCAGAACCCGGGGTCGTTGACGTGCGAGAACGCGATCGAGCCGCAGGAGACGGCGAGCACCATCAGCTCCGGGTGCACGCCACTGCCGGCGAGCAGCGGCTCCACGACACCGGCGGCGGTGACGACGGCGACCGTGGCCGAGCCGAGGGCGATGCGCAGGATGACGGCGACCAGCCAGGCCAGGATGATCGGCGAGACGCCCCAGCCCTCGGTCAGCTCCTGGATGTAGTCGGAGATCCCGCCCTCGACCAGGACGTTCTTGAACGCGCCGCCGGCGCCGATCACCAGCAGGATCATGGCCATCGCCTTGGCCGCCGAGACGCAGGAGTCGCTGACCTCCTCCAGGCTGCGGCCGACCCGCGGGCCGAAGGCCCAGACGGCGAGCAGCAGGGTCAGCAGCAGGGCGATCGGCGCGGCGCCGACGAAGGTGACGAACGGCAGCGCGCCGTTGTCGTCGGGGACCGCCATGTCGTAGACGGCCGCGCCGGCGATCAGCACCACCGGCACCAGCGCGACGGACAGCGACCAGCCCATGCCGGGCATCTCGTCGTCGGTGAACTCCCGCTCGGTGACGAGGCCCTTGGGGATCTCCGGGTCCATCCGCCGGATGAACGGCAGCCGCGGCCAGACCAGCGCGATGGCGGCGCCGATCGGGACGGCGAAGAACAGCCCGTAGAAGAGGGTGAGTCCGACGGAGGCGTCGAAGGTGGTGGCGACGGCGGTCGGCCCGGGGTGCGGGGGCAGGAAGCTGTGCATGGTGGAGAGCGCGATGGACATCGGCAGCCCGACCCACAGCAGGTTCTGGCGGGTGACGCGGACGATGGTGAACGCGACGGGCACGATGATCACGAAGGCGACCTCGTAGAACATGGTGACGCCGATCAGCATGGCCGTCACGACCATGGCCACCTGGACCCAGCGGACCCCGAAGGCGTCGACGAAGTGGCCGGCGATGCGTTGCGCGGCGCCCGAGTCCCCCATCACCCGGCCGACCATGGCGCCGAGCCCGACGACCAGCATGGTGTCGCCGATCTGGCCGCCGACGCCGTCGGCGAGGACGTCGGATATCTCGGCCAGCGGTATGCCCTGGACGAGCGCGACCCCGACGGCGACCAGCAGCAGGGCGACGAAGCCGTTGAGCTTCAGCCGGGTCATGAGGAGCAGCAGGATCAGCACGCTGATCCCGACGACGAGGAGGGGCATGCGTGGTTCTCCTTCGAACCGCTGTGGTAGCGCTGTTGAACCGCTGTGGACCGTTCTCCGGCGATCGGCTCAGGCGTCGACGCGTTCGAGCCTCGCCACTCCTGTTCTCATACATGAACGTCATCCCCATACAGAAACCGTGTCTCCGTATGGGGATGGAAGGTAGGCGCGGCGAGGCCCGCGGTCAAGAGGCGGCCGGCCGGCTCCACCGTCGATCTACGATCACCACATGAGTGTGAAGTCGGCGTTGCGGACCGTCGCCCTGCTGGAGCTCCTGGCGGAGCGCGGCGACCGCCCGTCCCGGCTGCGCGAGCTCTCCGAGGAGTTGAACGTGCCGCGCAGCAGCATGTACTCGCTGCTCCAGACCCTCGTCGACCAGGGCTGGGTCCGCACCGACGTCACCGGCGCGCTCTACGGCATCGGCATCCGCGCCCTGCTCGCCGGCACCAGCTATCTGGACAGCGACCGCCGCGTCCGCCTGGTCCGCCCCTTCCTCGACGAGGCGTCCGACGCGCTCGGCGAGACCATCCACCTGGCCCGCCTCGACGGCCGGAACGTGGTCTACCTCGCGACCCGCGAGTCCCACGAGTACCTGCGCACCATCAACCGCGTGGGCCGCCGGGTGCCCGTGCACGCCGGCGCGCTCGGCAAGGCGCTCCTCGCCGAACTCCCGGACGACGCCCTCCCGTTGCCCGCCACCGGCAAGCTGGCCGCCCTCACCCCGCACACCCTGACGGACCGGGCCGCGCTCCTCGCCGACCTGGCCGCCACCCGCGAGCGCGGCCACTCGATCGAGCACGAGGAGACCGTCACCGGCATCGCCGGCTTCGGCTTCGCCCTCCGCTACGACTCCCCCGCGATCGACGCCATCAGCTGCTCGGTGCCGCTGGCCCGCCTCACCCCGGAGCACGAGCGCGAGATCGTCTCGGTGATGCGGGAGATCCGCCACCGCGTCGAGTCGCTGCCGCCGCGCGGCACCCGCGAGCCCGAGTGGCGCTGACGGCCCGCACCGCCGGGCGGTCAGGTCAGGTCAGATCAGGTCAGGCGGGGCCTCCGAAGCCGCGGGCGTCCTCCACGTGCACGACGCGCGGTTCGGCGCCGTCGTCGTCCCGCTTTCCGCGCCCCGCCAGACCTATGACCACCTCCGACGCGTCGCCGCCGACCTCGTCGGGGGCGACATAGGTGAGCACGTCGTGGTGGTGCCCCGTGACCACCCACCCCTCAACGTGGTCGGGGGTGATGACGCCGAAGTCCCCGGCGGAGGAGCCCGCGTGGACGGGGCCGAACTCCCGGATGATCCGGGTGGCCTGCTCCGCCAGATCCTCCTCGGGTGCGGGCTCCGTCAGCACGACGCACGTCCCGTTCTCGAACAGGACCCAGGACTTGTGCGGGGCGGCCAGCAGCCGGCGCCACACGTCGACGAGCATCTCGGTGTTCACGCCGCCCATCATGCCCGCCGGCACTGACAAACGATCACCCTCCGACATTTAGTAGCCATGGCTACAGTAGCCATGTACGGTATCTGCCATGAGCAACGCACCGACCGGGCCCGCTTCCGCGCCGTCCCCCACCCCCGGCCACCTGGTCTGGCGGCTGTCGATGAAGTGGCGCGTCGCCGTCGACCGGGCGCTGGCGCCGCTGGGGCTGACCCACGCCCAGTACGTGATGCTGTCCTCGCTGTACGGCCTGGGCCGCGCCGGCCGGCGCCCCAGCCAGCGGGAACTCGCCGAGCACACCGGCCTCGAGGCGCTCTACGTCTCCAAGTTGGCGCGCTCACTGGAGGCCGACGGGCTCATCGAGCGGGTCCGCGACCCGGCCGACACCCGCACCATGCGGCTGACCCTCACCGACCATGGCCTGGACACCGTCCGCCCCGCGCTCGGCACCGTCGCGGAACTCCTCGACCGGCTGCTCGCCCCGCTCGGCGGCCAGGACGATCCACGCGCCGCGGCGTTCGCCGCCGACCTGACGGCCCTGCTCGCCGCCCCCCTCGACTGACCCACCGCACTCTTGGAGATCGACGCCGTGCCCGAGATATCCGTCCTCGACTCGACCATCCACTACCGCGAGACCGGCACCGAAGACGACGCCGCGACGACGTTCGTCTTCCTGCACGGCAACCCCGGCTCGTCCCACGGCTGGCGCCACGTGCTGCCCGGCGTCGGCGCCGGCCGGCTCCTCGCGCCCGACCTGATCGGCATGGGCCGCTCGGGCAAGCCTGACCTCCCGTACCGGTTCGCCGACCACGCCCGCTACCTGGACGCCTGGTTCGACGCCCTCGGCCTGGACCGGGTGGTCCTCGTCGGCCACGACTGGGGCGGCGCCCTCGCCTTCGACTGGGCCGCCGGACACCCCGACCGGGTCGCGGGCGTGGCCTTCTTCGAGACCATCGTCCGCCCCATGGCCTGGGACGAGCTCTCCGAGCAGGCCCGTGCCCGTGCCGAGAGGATCCGCACCCCGGGCGTCGGCGAGGAACTCTTCCTGAAGCAGGACCTGTTCGTCCGCCAGGCGTTCACCGGCGGCGTGCTCACGCCCGTCGCCGAGGCCGATCTCGCCGAGTACCTGGCGCCCTTCCCGACCCCGGACAGCCGCCGCCCGATCCTGGCCTGGGCCCGCCAACTGCCGCTCGGCGGCGAGCCAGCCGACCTCGTCGCCCGTGTCGAGGCGTACGGCGCGTGGCTCGCCGAAAGCCCCGAAGTCCCCAAGCTGCTGCTGACGTTCGAGGGCTCCCCCACGCTGCTGATCCGCGAGGAACTGGCCGCCTGGTGCGAGCGGCACGTCGCCGCCCTGGAAACCACCCACCTCGGCCCGGCCGGCCACCACGCCATGGAGGACCGCCCCGCCGACATCGCCACCACGATCTCCGCCTGGGCGGACCGCCACGACCTGCGATAGCCGGACACCGGGGCACGGCCGCGCCGCCACGGCCATCGGGAGAATCTGAACTAGTTCAGATATGCTGGTCACCATGAGTGTCGAGACCTACTCCTACAGCGCCTTCCTTCGCGGCCCCTCCGACGTGCTGCCCTCGCTGGCCCACGCGGACGTGATACTGGAGCGTCGAGATCAGGAGAACCTCGTGCTCATGCGCGAGGAGCGGTTCACGGCGTCGCTGGCGGGACTCCGACTCGCCGCCCGTTCGCTGGCCGTCCTGGCACAGCGGCACGAGGCGCTGGCCGAGGAACTGTTGGTCGAGGAACTTCCGTGGCTTCGCTGGCTGCCGGAGGAAGAGCGTCCGATCTGTGTCCGCGAACTGCTCGCCGACCTGCGGGCCGGCGCCGAGACCGGGCTGCTCCTCCCCTTCGCTCACGATGTGGCCTCGTGGCGATCCACGGCGGAGGCGTGGGCGGATCCGGATCTCGCCCGCGAGCTCCAGGGGCCGTTCCCCGGCGACGGCCCCGAGCTGACACCCCCGGGCGAGGCCGCCGCATGACCGGCAGGCTCGGCGAGTTGCCGCGTCCGCGTCCGTGGCGGGTCCGCGCCGCGGATCGTCAAGCGTTCGTCGGCTGGCAACACCTCCTCCGCCACGCACCGGAGAACCTGGACCGCGCCTGGGTGGCCATCACCTCGGACCCACGCCGCATCGACCAGCGCCAGCATCCGCTGAAGGGCGCCCTCGGCGTCGTGAAAGTCGGTGGAGAGGCATTGGACCAGTGGCAGTACGAGGTGACTGGCGGAGGCCGCGTCTGGTACGCGATCTCAGAGGAATCGCGCACCATCTGGATCACTCGCGCGGGCCCGGGGCACCCCAAGAGGACGGAGTCCCGACATCGCTGATGGCGCCGTCCCGGCGGCCCTCGTGCGGGGGTAGCCGGACACCGGCCACCGGTGTGATCCGCGACTCTCCGGTCGGTCGGGATCTTGCGGTGACCAGGCGTTGTTGCGCAGGCTTCACCTCGGGTCGTCGCGGATCCTCGGGCCGTGGCGGCGCGCCGCCGATCTCGGAAGGAAGCCCGCTTGACTTCCTCCCCCTCCTGAAGGAGGGGGATTCCTACGGCTCGCGCCGTGGGGTTTTCTGCTTCGTCGCCGACTGCCCGCCCGGAGTTCTCCGTTGAGGTCTTACACCGGCTCCACAGACTGTCACCGCCAGCCCGGCGGCCTTGAGGTTCTTTGCCGCGTTCACGTCCCGGTCGTGGGTCGTGCCACAGCCCTCACACGTCCAGGTACGGACGTGCAGCGGCATGCTCTCGGCGAGGGTGCCGCAGTGGGAGCACAGTTTGGAGGAGGGGAAGAAGCGGTCAACCGCCACCACGTCCCGCCCGTACCACGATGCCTTGTACTCCAGCATGTTCCGGAACTCCGACCACGCCGCGTCCGAGATGGCGCGGGCCAGACTCCGGTTCCTGACCATGTTCCGCACGGTCAGGTCCTCGATCACGAGCGTTTGGGTATCACGCACGAGCCGAGTGGACAGTTTGTGCAGGTGATCGCGCCTGCGGTCGGTGATACGGGCATGGATCCTGGCCACCACGCGCCGGGCCTTGGCCCGGTTCGCCCCCTCACCCTTGGCCTTCCTCGCCAGACGGCGCTGCGCCAGGGCGAGGCGGGCACGGTCCCTTCGTTCGTGCCGGGGATTGGCGATCTTCTCACCCGTCGAGAGGGTCAGCAGGTGATCAAGTCCCACATCGATGCCAACCGCCACGTCGCTCGTGGGGAGTGGCTTCACGGTGGGGTCCTCGCACAGCATCGAGACGAACCAACGCCCCGCGCTGTCCTGGGAGACCGTCACCGTCGAGGGGGAGGCGGCCTCGGGAAGCGGGCGCGACCACACCATGTCCAGGGGTTCGCGCATCTTCGCCAGATACAGCTCACCGTCCCGGAAGCGGAACGCGGAGGTGGTGTACTCGGCGGACTTCCGCGATTTCTTCCGCGACTTGAACCGGGGATACCTCGCCCGCTTGCCGAAGAAACTCGTGAACGCCGCCTGCAGGTGCCGCAGCGTCTGCTGGAGCGGGACCGAGGACACCTCGTTGAGGTAGGCCAGCTCCTCGGTCCTCTTCCACACCGTCAACATGGCCGAGGTCTGGTTGTAGTTCACCCGCTCCTGCCGCGCCCACGCCTCCGTACGAGCCGCGAGCGCCAGGTTGTAGACCTTCCGCACGCACCCAAACGTTCGCGACAGCTCAACCGCCTGCGCATCGCTCGGATAGAAGCGGTACTTGAACGCCCGCTTCACACACGACATATTCACAAACTAGTGCGCCACCAGTTGAAGATCAAATCCTCGGGTCAGAGCACCGCGATCCGCCTTGGCGGCGCATCACAACCCCTTGCCCTGCTCCGCAGGAGTCCGATTCCTCCCCCGCCTGAAGGCGGGAGTTTCCACGGAGATTCCAGATGAGCCGCGAACTGCCCGCGCTGTACGAGTGCCTCGACGACCGGTTCCGCGCCGGGCGGTGCATGAACGGGGACGCCGGCCTCGAGGTGCTGCACACCGGCTGCCGCTGGGTCGAGGGGCCGATCTACGTGCCGGCCTGGCGGCAGCTGATCTGGAGCGACATCCCCAACGACCGGCTGCTGCGATGGGACGAGGAGACCGGCGCCGTCAGCGTCTTCCGGCGCTCCGCCGGCCACCCGAACGGCAACACCCTGGACCGCGAGGGCCGGTTGATCACCTGCGAGCAGGGCAACCGCCGGGTCACCAGGACCGAACACGACGGCACGATCACGGTGTTGGCCGACCGCTGGCAGGGGAAGCGGCTCAACAGCCCCAACGACGCGGCGGTGAAGTCCGACGGCTCGATCTGGTTCTCCGACCCGGACTTCGGCATCACCAGTGACTATGAGGGCCACCGCGCGGAGAGCGAGATCGGCCGCAACAACGTCTACCGCGTCGACCCGGCCAGCGGCGAGGTGCGGCTGGTCGCCGACTGCTTCGGGGCCCCCAACGGCCTGGTCTTCTCGGCGGACGAGCGCCGGCTGTTCGTCTCCGACACCGGCTCGGGCGTCGTCCGCGTCTTCGCCGTCCGCGACGACGGCACCCTCTCGGACGGCGACGTCTTCGCCACCGCCCGCGAGGGTGCGCGCTTCGACAACATCCGCTTCGACGAGGACGGCCGACTCTGGGTCGCCGCGATGAAGGACGGCGTCCACTGCTACGCCCCGGACGGCACGCTGATCGGTCGCCTCAACATCCCGGAGACCACCGCCAACATCGCCTGGGGCGGCACCAAGCGGAACCGCCTCTTCATCGCCGGCGACACCAGTCTGTACTCGGTCGTCATGGGCGTCACCGGCACCCACCCCACCGGCCCCGGCCACCGCCGCTGGCGCGCGGCGGCCGGCTGACGGCCGCGTCGCCTAGTCCTGACGGATCACGTTGTTGCCTGGCCCGCCGGAGATCTCGTCCACGCCCGCGCCGCCGTACAACCGGTCGTCGCCGCTGTTGCCGAAGATGAGGTCATCGCCGGCGTCGCCGTGGATCTCGTCGTTGCCAGTGCCGCCGTGGAGTTCGTCGTCGCCGGCGTCCCCGTGGATCAGGTCGTCGCCCTCCTGCCCGTAGACCACGTCGTTCCCGGGGCCGCCGTACAGCCGCTCGTCCTCGCTGTTGCCGATGATGGTGTCGTTGCCCTCGTCCCCGTATGCCTCGCCCTCCAGGATCGGGCGGAGCGTGTCGTTGCCCAGCCCGCCGCGGAGGACGAAACCACCGGCGAGCGTGTCGTGCCCGGCCCCGCCATCGGCTTCGTGGAACACGCCGCTCAGGTTGACACTGTCGTCGCCGTCCTCGGCGTACACGATGGCGATGCCCGTGGTGCGGACCACGACGTTGTCGTCACTGTCGCCGACATCGACATGCACGCTCGGGATGTCGCCCACGCCCTGGATCAGGCAGTTGACCACGGTGGGGTCGGTCTCGTATGGGTGAAAGCAGTTCTCGCCCGGGCTGATCGGCACCGAGTCGTTGAACACGTAGTACTTGTCCGAGCCGTTGCCGGCGGCGACCTGCGTGACGGCCAGGTTGTTCTCCTGGCCGACGCCCGCAGTGTAGATCGCCGAGTTCCAGGAGGCCCAGACGGTGGCACTGTCGGCCGCCGAGGCCGGCGCCGCCGTCCCGAGACCCACCCCCGCCACCACGGTCACGGATAAGACAATGAACCCTTTTCGCATCATTCCCCCACGTGTTGACTCGCCTGTTGGACTCCCGTCACGGCCCCTTGGTTGTAGCGCGGCGGCAGACGGTTGACCTCAAGTCCCGTTGAACTCCTAGCGTCGTCCATGTCGAAGGGAGTGCGATCGTGACGACGACACTGGTGACGGGTGCGACCGGCAACACGGGCCGGCACGTGGTGGCGGAACTGGTCCGCCGAGGAGAACGGGTCCGGGCGCTGACGCGCGATCCGGCCGCGGCGGCCGGGAAGTTCCCGGCCGAGGTGGAGGTGGCCGCCGGCACGCACACCGAGCCGGCGGCCCTGGGTACCGACGTCCTGGCCGGCGTCGACCGCCTGCACATCACCGTGACGGCCGGACTCGCCGAGGTCGGCCCCGAGTTGGTGCACCGCGCCGTCGAGGCCGGGGTGCGGCGGATCACCGTGCTGTGGGGCGGCGAGGCCGGGCCCGTCGAGAAGGCGGTAGCGGACTCGGGCGTCGAGTGGACCCGTCTCGAGCCGCAGGAGTTCATGTCCAACACGCTGACGTGGATCGACTCGATCCGGGACGAGGGCGTCGTGCGCGAGCCGTACGACGTGCCCAGCGCGGTCGTCCACGAGGCGGACATCGCCGCCGTGGCGGCGGCCGCCCTGGTCGAGGAGGGCCACGCGGGGCGCGTCTACAACCTCACAGGGCCCGAGTCCCTCTCACTGCGGGAGCGGATCGCGATCCTGGGGCGGGGCGTCGGCCGCGACATCGCCTTCGCGCCGATCACCCACCGGCAGGCCGTCGACCGGCTGATGGCCACCGGCGTCTCACGGGCGGACGCCGAGTACGTCATCGACTGGTACGCGACGCCGCCGCCCGAGGCCACGACCGTCGTCGACACCGTCGAACGCGTCACCGGCCGCCCGGCGCGGACGTTCGCCCAGTGGGTCACCGAACACGCGGACCGGTTCCCGCGCCAGGGCGTGATGCCCTGAGGTGCCGGTGGGCGTTGCGCTCGGCGGCGGCGTGCCACCAACCGGGCGGGGACGGGCCGGTGATCTCCGCGGTCGGCTGGTCGGGACGCAGCCCGAGCCGGCGTAGCGCATCGGGGCGTACGCGGACGTCGAACCAGCCGTGCCAGCGGTCGTCATGGCCGATGCCGCAGGACAGGTCCCCACGGACGTCGTCCGGAGCCGTGAACGGCATCCGGTCGATGCCGCGGTCGCGTAGTCAAGCGCGTGCGGCGGCCATCGGGGGGAGACGGCCCAGGTTCTCGTAGGCCGCGATGGTGATCCAGTCAGTGCCCGGCGTGTCCATGGGGACCATGATGCGCGTTCCGGAGAGCCGGCCGCACATCCTCCCCGAGAACGGCGTGCGTGGTCCCGCCCGGCAGGGTGGGCAACTCGGCCCAGTGGGTCACGGATTCATCGCTGGTGAGGCCGTAGGGCAGACGGACCACGCCGTCGGAGTCGACGAAGCAGTCCCTGTGCTTCGCCCCGTCCGCGCCCAGGTGCAGAGTCGTGAAGTACATCGGCCTCACCAGCCAGAACTCCTCACCGTCGGCCGGATACCGGCCGGTGATCGCCGCCGCCACCGGCGTGCCGCTGCGCGGCAGCCGCTCGCGTGCGTCGACCCACGTCACCGAGCTGTCGAGATGCGTCATCTCCGCCCTCACGAGAGAAGGTGGTCGGCCTTGCCGGCCTTGATCTCACGGATCAGCGCGCCGAGCGCCTCACGGCTGTCGGTCAGGTACCGCCCCTCCTGACCGGCAACGGCTATGTAGGCGCGACCGTCGGCGTCGGTCCCGATGCGAAAGCAGTTCGAGCTCTCCGCGCAGAACGGGTCTTCCCAGGTGATGTCAGGCATGGCTTCGTCTCCCTCAGGAACCGGTCAGGCTGTGAATGAGGTCTCGGGACCCGCCGGCATCGAGTGAGACCGCGTCCATCCAGTCCAACTGTGACCGGTACTTATCCAGTTGGGCCGAAGCGTGGGTGAACAACGGGCCGTGCGCCGAGTCGAGCTGGACGGTGTCCAACTGGGGGACGACACCGGTGGCATAGAGCAACGCCTGCCCGGCACCCGGGAACGCGCCGGCGGAGAACGGCACCACGCGCACTCCCACGTTGGCACGCTCGCCCAACTCGTTGAGGTGCGTGAGTTGCGTGCGCATGACCTTCACGCCACCGAACTCGATACGGAGGGCCGCCTCGTGAACATAGGCCGTGTAGTCGATCGGATTCTCGCGGTGAAGTACCTGCTGCCGCTGAACGCGCAACGCCACGCGTAGCTCGACCTCATGGCTGGACAGCGGCGGCAAGGCCGCATTGGCCACGGCTCGGGCGTAGCCATCGGTCTGAAGCAGCCCCGGGACATGGAGGAAGGCACCCGCGCGAACCGCCGTGGCGTGCCACTCCAGCTCCGTGATGTCGATCAGGCCAGCCGGAAGCTGCCCCCAGTAGGTCTCCCACCAGCCCTTCAAGGTGCCGTCGGCCATCGCTGCCAGCGCGTCGACGTAACGCGAGTCCTGGCAGTCGTAGTTGGACGCGAGGGTGCGCACCCGTTCGGGCGTGATGGCTCGAACGCCGGACTCGATGTTGGAGATCTTGGTGCGGTCCGTCCCCAGCAGCCGCGCGGCGAACTCGGTCGACCGACCCGCGTCCTGCCGCATCTTGCGCAGCTCTGCCCCCAGCCGCTTCTGTCGTTCGGTGGGAGAACTCCTCGGTGGCATCTGTCGCTTCCCTTGACCAGTGTCGGCGCCAGTCTGCCGCCCAGGCGCTCCGCAGGTCCACCCTACGGGTGGCATTTACCTTGAGCCAGTGGCAATTACCACCACGGCGGCGTACCTTCGGTGGTGCGACGCTCACACGCGGCGAGCGAACCGCTCCCTGCGAGCGCGCCTGCGACCTCTTCCACCCCCTCAGCAACGAGCGGAGTCGTCATGCCCGAGAATCTCTGCCCGCCGCCGTTCCCGACGCTCCCGCAGCCGTGTCCGGACAACCTGGCCTACGCGCTCACCCTCCCCGCCGCGGCGGCCACGCCGGCCGTTGCCCGTGAGGCCGCGGAGACCGTCCTCGACGTCCACGAACTGGACGACCTCATCGAACCCGCGCTGCTGCTCGTCCACGAACTGGTCGCCTGCGCCTGCCATTTCACCCGCCCGGGCGACACCATCCACCTCGATCTGCGCCACCACGAGAGCCGGCTCCGCGTGACCGTCTTCGACGCCCACCCGCGCCACCAGTCCTGCGACCAGCTCCGGCATGCCGCCCTGCCGCTCACTCGCAAGCTCACCGAATCCCACCGTGGCGCGTGGGGCATCTCCGCCACCGAGCACCCCTGCACCGGGACCCGCACGTTCGCGACCCTGACCAAGGTGCGCCGCCGCTGGACGCCGGGGACACCTCCCGGCGGAACGTGGTGAATCCAAGCGAACGGCTCAGGGAGTGAGGGGCCCGTCCAGGATCACCTCGCCCGCACGTCGGTCACCCTCCCAGGTGAACCCCGCGCTGTCGCGCGGGAGTCGCCCCCAGAGCAGGAGGAACAGGTCCTCAGCCGGCCCGGAGAGGGTGGCGACCGGGGCGCCGGGACCGTAGGTCCAGGTGCCGCCGGTGTCGGTCGCCGCCACCCGCAACGCGGAGTCGGGGTAGGTCGCGCGTCCTCGGTCGATCATCCGAGGCGCCATCGTGTCGAAGACCTCGGCGATACCGTCGGCCACCAAGTCCGGGTCGAGCGGCCCCGGTATGCCGAGCGCGCGCTCGGCGTCCCAGCGGTGGACCAACGTTTCCAGCGCGCGGCGTCGCTGCCAGAACCCGACGGTGTGCGGCGGACGGAACGTCCAAGCGGGGGTGTCCGGGTCGGCCTCCAGGGTGCGGAGCAGGACGTCAGAGCCCTTCGCGAACCACGCCACCAACTCCGCCCGCTCACGCGGCGCCGGTATCGACTCGTAGTCCCCACGCCTCTCGACGACGGCCGCCACCGCCCAGATGTTGTCACGCCCAAGGTGGTCGGCCAGGTCGAGCAACGTCCAGTCCCCACAGTGCTCGACCGGCGCGGCCAAGTCACCGTCGAGACACCGCTGGAACGCGTCCAGCTCACGGCGGAGGTGCTGAAGGTACGCGGCAGATTCCATACCACCGAACCTAACGGGCCCGGCCTCGTAGTCCGAGGCCGACCACGACTCCTCGCGCTGGGCGACCCCGCGGGTGCGGGGAGCAGGATCCGCCCCGGTCATCTCCTGGCGCCTACCAGGTCGCTCGTGGGCGCGGCCAGGTCGAGGAGGGGGAGGCGGTTCAGCAACTCGTCCGGGAGGGCGAAGGCGTCGACCAGGGTCTCCAACCTTGGAGTGAGGCGGGCGCGCAACTCCTCGACGAGGGACGGCAGGCGGCGGGCCTCGTCGACGGGGAGCAGGGCGTCGGCGATAAGTTCGCCGGCGAGCGGACGCAGGCGGTCGAGGAGGAAGAGCCGGCACAGGTCGGTCAGGACCTCGGCCGCACCACCATCCGCCGCTGCCGCCAGGAACGCGTCGGCGGCTCGGACCAGGGCGTGTGCGGACAGGGCCTCCTGGGCCGGGCCGACGGCGTGGTTCCAGCGGGCCTGTGGGTCGCCGGCGGGGCCGCCCCGCAACGTGGCCGTCGCGCGGGTGCGGAGCGTCGCCTCGTGGGCGGCCAGGAGGTCGCGCAACGCGCGTGGATCGTCCAGGGGGCGAGAAGGAACCGGCCGGGCTGAAGCCGCGCCCGCGGTCGGGGCGAAGAGGAGTTCGCCGGCGGCCTTGACCCAGATGACCAGGTTGTCGCCCTCGGCGGTGATCGTGCCCTCGATGTTGGTGGTGAAGTCCGCCAGGCCGTTGACCGGGAAGAGCCCCTGCGCGCCGCAGCGTTCGCGGCACTCGACGCAGATCCGTCGCGCCTCCCAGGTGTTCCACGCCTTGGTGACCGCGACCAGCCGTTCGGCCTCCTCACGGAGAGCCGGCTCACGCTGCGCGAGGGCCCAGGCGTCGGTGGCGGCGCGGTGCAGGTAGGTCATGGCGTAGGCGGTCGCCGTGGCCGACAGTAAGCGGTCGGTGTGGCTACGGTGGGCGGTGAGCGGCACGCGTCGGCCGGCCGACATGCCGGTGACGTGGCGGCGGCCGGCGTAGCGGACGGCGATCGCCAGCGCCGCGCGGGCGCCGCCGAGGCCGCAGGCGCTCATGCACAGCTTGCCGGTGGTGACGCGGCCGATTGCGCGCAGGAACCGCTTGCGGCGGCTGCCGATGCCGCCGGTCAACTCGCCGTCGGCGGTGAGCCGTCCGTGGTCGCCCTGGAGCAGGGCGGAGTGCGGCAGCAGGACCTGGTCGAAGGAGGTGAGGCAGTGGTCGACGGGGCTGCCGAGGCGTTCGGGGAGCGGCCGCACGTCGATGCCGGGCCTGGATCCTGTGTCGTCGCTCAGCTCGACCAGGAAGAGGAAGACGCCGAGGTCCTGGCCCTCCACCAGCAGGCGGGCCGCGACGACCGCCGTCTTCGGCCCGCCGGCCGCGCTGGTGTTGGGCATGAACTTGCGGGCGCCCGGGTGCGGGGTGTGGAGCACGAAGCCGCCGGTCGCGGCGTCGAAGGTGGCGGTGGTCTCCAGCGCGGCGGCGTCGTTGCCGTGGTCGACCTCGGTGCAGAGAAACGTTCCTACGCGGTCCATGGTCAGCAGCGGCGTCAGATCGCGGTCGGCGTCCGGGGCGTGGTCGACCAGGCTGCCGAGGAACAGGTTGTAGTGGATGCCCGCGACGGTGGTCAGCGCGCCGTCCGCCACGGCCAGCCACTCGTGCAGGGCGGCCAGCCGGTGGACGTCGCCCGCCAGGCGCCAGGGATCGTCGAGGGAGGCGTTGACCATCCGCAGCCGCCGGTAGGCCAGTTCGACGCTCTCCGCGGGGCTCAGCCCACCGCGGTGGGCGAACGCGTCGTCCGCCAACAGCCGGCGGCCGTGCTCGTGTTGGGCGGACGCGTCGTCGCCGAACAGCGAGCGCGAGAGCTCGCTGGACAGCTGTTCGGCCCGGTCAGGGGCTTCCTGTGTGCTCACTGCGACACTTTAACTGCCCCCAGTAACAGGAGAGTTGCGTCGAAGTGGAGGCGGCGGCTACCGCCCCGCCACAACACCACGACCGGCCCGCAGGGCCAACGTGCCGGCGGCGATCAGCAGGCAGCTGCCGGCCAACGGGTAGGCGGCGGCGACGAGTTGCTGGGCGGCCGACAGGTGCAGCTCGGGTCGGCTCTCGTCGTGCGGCAGCAGCCAGCTGGCGTAGGTGAAGGCGAGCAGCGTCGCGGTCCAGGCGGCGGTCCACCAGGCCCGGTCGCGGCGCCGGCTCGCCTCCGCGAAGAGCAGCACCGACACCGGCACCGCCCAGACCCAGTGGTGTGACCACGACACCGGGCTGACCAGCAGCGCGGTGACCGCGCAGCTGGTGGCGGCCCAGGCGGTGGCGTGCGGCAGCCGGTCCGCCGCGAGCAGGGCGGCGACGGACACCGCGACCCCGGCGCAGCAGACGGCGGCGGCGGCCGACAGCCACCAGGGCGAGAGATCGCCGGTGTGCAGCACCCGGGCGAGGACGCCGCGCAGCGACTGGTTGGCGGCCGCCTCGGCGGCGCCCACCCGGTCGCCGGCGAGCACGACGTCCGTCCAGAACCGCCACGACTCGCGCGGCAGCAGCAGCGCCCCGACGCCGACGGTGCCGGCGAAGGCCAGCCAACTCCTGGTCGCCCACCGCAGATGCGGGTTGCCCGGGCGCTCGCCGCGGCGCAGCCGGACGACGGCGAGCACCGCGCCGGCCGCCGTCAGCAGGACGGCGAAGAGCGCCGGCGTCAGCTTGATGCCGGCGGCCACCCCGGTGGCCATGCCGGCCCAGCGGTGGTCGGCGCGCCTGGTCACGTCCCAGAGCACGAGTACCACGAGCAGCAGGTTGATCTGGCCGTAGCGGATCGTGGCCCACACCGGTTCGCTCCAGACGGCGAGCGCGGCCACCGAGAGCGCGACGCCGGTGTGCCAGGGGGCAAGGCGGCCGCCGACCAGGCGGAGCGAGAGGTGGGCGAGCGCGACCACCAGGGCGAAGTTCAGCAGGCAGACCAGGCCCCGTATGGCCTCGACGCTCAGCAGCGTCAGCGGCACGAACAGCAGTGCGGCGAACGGCGGGTAGGTGGCGGGGAGTTCGTGGGCGGTGACGGTCAGGCCGTACAGGTCGCCGCCGGTGCGCACGGCCCAGCCCTCGGCGCGGTAGACGTCGAGGTCGCCCAGCGGGAGGTCCAGGGCGAGCTGCGCGAAGAAGCAGACCGCGAACGACAGCGCGCATGTCAGCCCCGCGAGGAGCGGCGCGGCACTCCGCAGCCCGAACCCGCGCGGCTCGAGGGGTTCACCTACGGCCGGAAGCACGCGCGCCACCCTAGGGCGGCCGGGCCGTGGCGCGCCGCCGAGTGGCGCCGATTCTCCGCAGGTCAGCCGTCGACGTCACCCGTTCGCCGCATTACCGGCAGCCATCCCGACATTTCACGCGAGACCCTACATATGGTTCCTTTCGGTCGTTCAGGGGTGTGAGGCATGGATGTTTCAGGCGCGAGGAACGGCCGGCCGGGATCCGGGGCCGACGACGGTCTGGCGGGCGCGCCGCCCGAGGTGGCCGTCACCGTCGTGATGCCGACGTACAACGAGGCGGAGAGCCTGCCGGGCACCGCCGCCGAGCTGCTGGCCCTACCGCTGCCCGGGCTGCGGCTGCTGGTGGTGGACGACGCCAGCCCGGACGGCACGGGGCGGGTCGCCGACGAGCTGTCCGAGCGGCACCCCGGCCGGGTCGCGGTGCTGCACCGCACCGCCAAGGACGGCCTTGGCCGGGCGTACGCGGCCGGCATGGCGGCGGCGGTGGCGCACGGCGCCGAGTACGTGCTGCAGATGGACGCCGACGGCAGCCACCCGGTGCGGCACGTGCCCCAGCTGGTCGGCAGCGCGCTGGCGACCGGCGCCGACCTGGTGGTGGGCAGCCGCTACGTGCCGGGCGGGCGGCTGGCCACCGAGTGGCCGGCCCACCGGAGGCTGCTCTCCCGCTGGGCGAATCGCTATGTCGACATGGTGCTGCGCACCGGGCTGCGGGACATCACCGCCGGCTTCGCGCTGTGGCGGGCCAGCGCCGTCACGGCGCTCGGCCTGGAACGGGCCCGCAGCGCCGGCTACAGCTTCCAGATCGAGCTCAAGCACGCCGCCGTGCGGGCCGGCTGCTCCGCCGTCGAGATCCCGATCCACTTCGAGGAGCGGCGGCACGGCGTCTCGAAGATGTCGGCCGCGGTGCAGGTGGAGGCGGCGCTGCTGCCGTGGCGGCTGCTCCTGGGCGGCCTGGGGGCCGTGCCGCCGCGTGGCCGCATCCGCCGGGCCCCGAGGGCGCCGGGCCCGGGGCGGTGATCCATGGCCTACGAACGCGCGGCGCCGCCGCCCCCGCGGACCGCGGCGGTCCCCGGCGCCCTCGACCGCTTCGGCGCGGCCCTGCGCGCCGCCGCCCCGGCGCTGCTGGCGTACGCCGCGGTCCGGGCGACGGGGCTGCTGGTCATGTCGGTGTGGATGGCGTTCGCTGAGGAGAGCCCGCGCCGCTTCCTCAACCGGCGCTGGGACTCCCTGTGGTACGCGCGGATAGCCGAGGAAGGCTACGGCTACACCCGCTTCAGCGCCGGCCGTTGGCATCCGGACGAGGCGTTCTTCCCGATGCTGCCCGCCCTGGAGCGGGCGGTCACCGCGGTGGTGCCGGTGTCGGCCAACGGCGCGGGGCTGCTGGTGGGTTGGACGGCGGCGCTCGCCGCGGCCTGGGGGATCTACGCCGTCGCCACGCTGCTGTACCGGCGGACGGTGGGCGTCGTGCTGGTGGCGCTGTGGGCGGCCGTGCCGCCCGCGTTCGTGCAGTCGATGGCGTACACGGAGACGCTGTTCACGGCGCTGGCGGCCTGGGCGCTGTTCGCCGTGCTCACCGGCCGTTGGCGGTGGGCGGCGGCGCTCGCCGTCGCCGCCGGGCTCACCCGCCCGTCCGGGGTGGCGGTGGTGGCGGCAGTGCTGGTGGGCGGGGCGGTCGAGCTCGTCCGCCGCCGGAGCGGCGCGCCGCCGCGGCGGGTGCTGGCCGCCATGGCGATCGCGCCGCTCGGCTGGCTCGGCTACGTCGGGTACGTGTCGTGGCGGCGGTCGAGCCCCACCGGCTACTTCGACGTACAGGCCGAGTGGGGCAACGGCTTCGACGGCGGGGTGGCGTTCCTCCACTTCGTGGCCGGCATGCTGCGGACCAACCCGGCGCACGGGCTGCTGATCCTCGCGGTGCTCGCCGTGCTCGCGGCCCTGCTCGTCCAGTGCGTACGGCAGCGGCAGCCGCTGCCGCTCCTCGTCTACACCGCGGTGCTCGCGGTGACGGCCCTGGTCGGGGCCGGCTACTTCACCTCGCGCCCCCGGCTGCTGATGCCGGCCTTCGCGCTGCTGCTGCCGCTCGCCGTCTGGCTGGCCGCGCGGCCCCGCGCGGCGACGGCCGGCGCGGTGGCGGCCGCCGCGATCTCCTCCGGCGTGTACGGCACCTGGTTCCTGCTCTACGAGGGGCCGCCGTAGGGGCCGCCCCAGGGTCCGCCCCAGGGCGGCCCGTCCTCCGGGTGCGGCGGCAGCAGGATGCGGAAGGTGGCTCCCCGGCCGGGGGCGGTGTGGACCTCCACCCGGCCGTGGTGGGCGGTCACCAGGGAGTGGACGATGGCCAGGCCGAGGCCGGCGCCGCCGGTCCCGGTGCGGCCCCTGGCGGTGTCGGCGCGGTAGAACCGGTCGAAGACCCGGCCGGCCTGCTCGGCCGTCATTCCCGGTCCCTGGTCGCTCAGTTCGAGGACGGCCCGGCCGTCCAGCGTGCCCACGCCGATGCGTACCGGGGTGCCGGGCGGGGTGTGGGCGATGGCGTTGCCGACCAGGTTGGAGGTCACCTGCCGCAGCCGCGCCTCGTCACCGAGGACCGGGGCGCCACCCGGCGGGCCGCCGCCAGGCCCGGTCAGGGTGACGGGACGCTCGGGAGCCAGCGCCCGCAGGTCGTGCCGGGCGTCGGCGGCCAGGGTGCGCAGGTCCATCGGCATGAGGTGGAGGGGCAGGCGCGCGTCGACGGCGGCGTCCTCGTCGAGCCGGGCGAGCAGCAGCAGGTCCTCGACGATGCGGACGAGGCGGGCCGCCTCGCGTTCGACGCGGTTCATGGCGGAGTCGACGTCCGCGCGCTCTGGCATGCCGCCCATCCGGTAGAGCTCGGTGAAGCCCTTGATCCCGAAGAGCGGGGTGCGCAGTTCGTGGCTGGCGTCCGCGACGAAGGCGCGCATGCGCTCGTTGGTGGCCGCGCGGGCGGCGTCGCCAGCCTCGATCCGGTCCAGCATGCCGTTGAGCGCGGCGGACAGGCGTCCCAGTTCGGTGCGGGTGGTGGCCGGTCGCGGGACGCGGCTCGACAGGTCGCCCGCCGCGATGGCGGCCGCCGTCGCCTCGATGCGCGCCAGCGGCCGCAGGCCGGCCCGGACGGCGAACCAGGCGATGACGCCAAGCAGGACGAGCACCAGGGAGTCGATCACCAGCATCCACACCCCCAGGTGCCGGATCGTCCCGTTGACCGACGCCAGGGATCCGGCCACGACGACGCTGCCGCCGGCGGCCGGCGCGGCGATCACCCGCCAGTCGTCGCCGCCGGCCTCGCCCGGGGCCTGGAAGGGGCGGAGGGCGCGGGCGGCGACCGCCGCGGTGTCCAGGACCGGAAGTCGTGGGGCACTGTGCGTGGCGGGGCGCGGGGTGCGCTGGACGTGGCCGTCGGCGTCGAGGTAGGCGAGGTGGATGCCTCCGGTCAGCTCGCGCTCCACCGCGTCGCGCACCCGCGGTGCCGTCCCGCCGAGCGCCTCGTCCCGGTGCGACAGCCGCGCCGCGGCCGTGGCGGCGGCCCGGACGCGCTCGTCCAGCTGGTGGGTCAACTGCCGCTCGAGCAGCGTGACGAGCAGCGCGTTGCTGGCCAGCAGCGCGGCGACGACCAGCAGCAGGCTGATCGCCACCACCCGCCCGCGCAACGACAGTCGGCTGACCGGCCCGCGCCCGATGGCGGCGGCGCTCATGGCCGGGGCCTGCGCAGCACGTAGCCGGTGCCGCGCACCGTGTGGATCAGCTTCGGCTCGCCCGTGTCGATCTTGCGGCGCAGGTAGCTGATGTAGGAGGCGACGATGGAGTCGTCGCCCTCGAAGTCGTAGTGCCAGACCTGGTCGAGGAGTTGCTCCCTGGACAGGACCTGGCCGGCGTTCGCCATCAGCACGCGCAGCAGGCTGAACTCGGTGGGCGACAGCGGCACCGGCCGGCCGCCCCTGGTCACCTGGTGGCTGTCGGGGTCGAGTTCCAGGTCGGCCACGGCCAGCAGCCCGTCGGGCCGGCGGCCGCTGGTGCGGCGCAGCACGGCGCGGATGCGGAGGACGAGTTCCTCCAGGTTGAAGGGCTTCGTGACGTAGTCGTCCCCGCCGGCCCGCAGGCCGTTGATGCGGTCCTCGGCCGCGTCCCTGGCGGTCAGGAAGAGGAACGGCGGATGCCCGCCGCCGTGACCGTGGCCGTGGCCGGAGGGACGCTCGCGCAGGCGGCGCGCGACCTCGAAGCCGTCGACGTCGGGCAGCAGCACGTCCAGGACGATCAGGTCGGGGCGCTGCTCGCGGACGGCCTCCAGCGCCTGACCGCCCGTCTCGACCGCGATCACCTCGAAGCCGGCCAGCCGCAGGCTGGCGGAGAGCAGCTCACGCAACGTGGGCTCGTCCTCCACCAGCAGCAGTCGTTGTGTCGTCGTCATGGCACCCGCCCCCACCTGTGGTCCGCTACCTGCCTGCCGTGCTAGGTCCTGTCCTGCCGTGCTAGGCGTCGCGCCGGCGGAAGACGACGCACGCCGCCGCCGTCAGGGCCGCCACGCAGCCGGCCATGACGCCGAGCCCCGCCCAGGGACTCAGCAGCGCCGGGTCCTGGTAGCCGGTGATGATCTGCCCGCCGGCGATCGGTGGCCAGTACGTCGACACCCAGTCGCCGACTCCGCCCGGCAGCGCCGGAGCGAACGCCTGCACGATCAGCATCACACCGAACAGCGTGGTCACCGTAGCCGTGGTGGAGCGGATCACCGTGCCGAGCCCAAGACCGAAGAGCGCGGCCAGGGCCAGATACAGGCCGCCGCCGAGGATGCCGCGCGGAGCGACGGCGTCGGAGAGCGCCAGGTGCGGGGCGCCCGCCCCGGCGAGCGACGCCTGCCCGACCAGGAACCCGGCGAGCGACACCACGATCCCGACCGGGAGCGCCACGCCCACCAGCACCACGGCCTTGGACGCCAGCACCCGTGCCCGGTGCGGAACGGCGGTCAGCGTCGGGACGATGGTGCGCGCGCCGTACTCGGCGGTGATGACCAGGCCGCCCAGCAGGCCGAGCGCGATCTGCGCGAGCAGGTAGCCGCGCAGGCTGGTGGCCAACGGGTCGAAGGTGGCCTGGTCCGCCGGGCTCAGGTTCGCGAACTCGCCGCCGGCCGACGAGCCGTTGAGCGCGGCGAGCCCGACGCAGAACGCCAGGGTGCCCAGGATCACGTACGCCGTCGACCGCATCGTGCGGATCTTGATCCACTCCGCGTGCAGGCAGTGCCGGAAGGTCGCCCTGCCGCCCGGCGCGCGGTCCCGGTTCCGCTGGGGACGGAACACCCGGAACACGAGCGAGCGTCGGCGCGCCTTCTTCGGCCCAGGGGGGAGCCGGGTGGTGGCGGGGCTCATCGGCTCGTCACCTCGCTCGGCTCCACGCTCGGCTCCCGCTCCGACCGGTACTCCACCGCGTCGCGGGTCAGTTCCATGAACGCCTTCTCCAACGACGCCCGGCGCGGCGCGAGTTCGTGCAGCTCGATCCCGCCGGCCGCCGCCAGGGCGCCGATCTCGGCCGCCTCCAAGCCGGTGACGACCAGGGTGTCGCCGCTCTCGGTCCGCGCCTCGACGGCCGCGGTGAGCATGGCGCGCAGCGCCTCGGCCCGCGGGCTGCGGACGAGGACCTCGCGCTCGGAGTGCGCCTCGATGAAGCCCCGCATCGTCGTGTCGGCGATGAGCTTTCCGCGGCCGATGACGATGAGGTGGTCGGCCGTCAGCTCCATCTCGCTCATCAGGTGGCTGGACATCAGCACCGCGCGTCCCTCGGCGGCCATCCGCCGCATCAGCGAGCGGATCCACACGATGCCCTCCGGGTCGAGGCCGTTGAGCGGCTCGTCGAAGACCAGCACCGGAGGATCGCCAAGCAGGGCCGCGGCGATCCCCAGCCGCTGCCGCATGCCGAGGGAGAACGTCCCCGCGGGGCGCCGGCTCACGCTCTCCAGGCCGACCTCCGCCAGCACCGCGCTCACCCGACCGCGCGAGATCCCGTTGGCGGCGGCCAACGCCAACAGGTGGTGGAGGGCGGTGCGACTCGGCAACACCGCGCCGGGATCCAGCAGCGCCCCGACCGCCCGCAGCGGCGCGGGCTGCTCGGCGTACGACCGCCCGCCCACGGTGGCGGCGCCCGAACTGGCGGCGTCCAGGCCCAGGATCATGCGCAGGGTCGTCGACTTGCCGGCGCCGTTCGGCCCCAGGAACCCGGTCACCTCCCCTGGCCGGACGGCGAAGGTCAGCTCGTCCACGGCCACGACCTCGCCGTAGCGTTTCGACAGCCCATGTACGTCGATCACCGGGACTCCAGACGGGTGGTGGGGCACGCGGCGGTCGCGTGCGTCGCTCCACTGTCCGGCGCCCGCCTGGGCCGGAGTTGAACGAACATGAACGCTTGATGGGAACGCCGGGGCTCCGACGTGGGGCGACGCCCGGGGGCGGTACCCGAGGCGCCGCGGACTCACAGGAAACTCACATGAGTGCCGTGGCCGCCGTCCCGCGCTCTCAGTCGGGCGAGGCGTCGGGCGCGGCGGCGGCCGAGGTGTCGGGCGCGGCGTCGAGCGAGGCCAGGAACGCGTCGGCGGCGCCGGCCAGCGCCTCGCCGACCCGGCGGTAGCCGGCCACCGCCGCGCGCAA
>NZ_BAAGPR010000096.1:0-31627 GCF_054783955.1 Streptomyces mayteni
GAGCGGCAGCAGCCGCCGGCCGAGCAGCGCCGCCCGTCGGGCGCGGGCCCGGCGCCACTCCGCCCAGGCGGCGGCCGGGCCCTCGGCCGCCGCCACCCGGCGGCCCAGGGCGCGCAACAGTTGGCGCGCGTTGTGGTAGTCGCCGCGCCACAGCAGGGCGGTGCCTGCGCGGGTGAGCCGGTGGGCGGCGGCGGCCGTGGTCCGGTCGTCGGCGACCACCACCCGGGTGGGCGGCGGGGCGCCGCTGCCCGAGCGCCAGCGTGCCTGGTGCTCGACGGGCACGGCGTCCGGTCCTGGCTCCGTCCAGCTCACGACCTGCTCAGGGGCGGGCCGTTCCTGGGCGGCCGGCGCCGCGCCGGGCGGTGGCGGGATCGGGTGCGGGTCGGTGTTCGCCGGGTTCACCTGGGGATGGTGTGCCCGATGGCCCGCCGGCGGCGGCCTCCTGCGGTCCGAGGCGCGGTTTCGGACGGCGGACTACGCTTCCGGCGTGGATCTGCACGGGCTGGACGGGGCGAACGGGCTGGACGAGTTGGACCGGCGGCTGGTCCATGCCCTGCAACTCGACGGCCGGGCGGCGTTCACCCGGGTCGGCGAGGTGCTCGGCGTCTCGCACCAGACCGTCGCGCGCCGGTACCGGTCGCTGCGCGCCGCCGGGGTGCTGCGGGTGCGCGGCCTGCCGCACGCGCGCCGGCTCGGGCACACCGAGTGGTCGCTGCGGCTCAACTGTCGCCCGGCGGCCGCCGCCGAGGTCGCCCGCGCCCTGGCGCGCCGCGCCGACACCGGCTGGGTGGCGCTCACCGCGACCGCCGGCGAGGTGCTGTGCGCCTGGCGTACAGCCGACCCCGCCACGCACGACGGGCTGCTGCTGCGCACCCTGCCCCGCACCGCCGACGTGCGCGAGGTGTCGGCGAGTTGCCTGCTGCGCACCCACGTCGCCGACGCCGCCGCCCGCGGCGGCCGCCTGGCCGCGCTCGATCCTGAGCAGGCGGCCGCGCTGCGCCGCCGCCCCGTCCCGGCCGGCGGCGCGGGCGCCGAGCCGCACCGTCCGGACGTCACCGACCCGCCGCTGTTCGCGGCGCTCGCCGCCGACGGGCGCGCCAGCGCCCGCGAGCTCGCCGCCCGGCTCGGCCGCTCCGAGACCTGGGCCAGGGGACGGATCGACCGGTTGCGCCGGCACGGCACGCTCTACTTCGAGGCCGACGTCGACACCGCCAGGCTCGGCCACCACACCACCACGGTGCTCTGGCTCACCACCCCACCCGCCAGGACCGCGGCGGTGGCCCAGGCCCTGACCACCCACTCCCCGGTAGTTTTCGCCGCCACCGTCACCGGGCGGAGCAACCTGATGGCGGCGGTCGTCACCCCCGACACCGAGGCCCTGCACGCCTACCTCGCCGGTCCGCTGAGCGAGCTCGCCGCCGTCACGCACGTCGAGTCGGTTCCGGTGCTGCACATCGTCAAACGGCGCTGAACCGACCAGGAGTACTTGACCTCTGGGACCAGAACCGGCAGGCTGCCACTCGTGGGAAGGCCCAAGCAGTTCGATCCGGAGACCGCCGTCGCCCGCGCGATGGACGTGTTCTGGCGCGACGGCTACGCCGCCACCACCCCGCAGGCCCTCGCCGACGAGATCGGCATCGCGAAGGGCAGTCTCTACCACGCGTTCGGCAGCAAGCGCGCGCTCTTCGTACGCGCGCTGCGGCGGTACGGGGACACTCATGCCGCCGAACTCGCCGAACTGCTGCGCAACCAGGCCGTCCCCGTCCGGGAGCGGCTGCGGCTGGCCCTGGAGGCCCTGATCAAGGTCGACTTCGTGGCGACCGACCGGCGCGGCTGCTTCGCCGTGAACACGGCGACGGGGTCGGCCGGCCTCGACGACGAGGCGACGACCATCGTCCGGGCGATGTTCGACCGGACCGAGGGCGCGTTCCGCGACGCCATCGAGGAGGGCCAGCGGACTGGCGAGCTCGATCCGGCGCGCGACGCCCGCGCGACGGCGAGTCTGCTGTTGAACACCGTGGTCGGGATGCGCGTGCTGGCCAGGACCGCGGAAGGCCCGGAGCAGTTGCACCGGGTCGTGGGGGCGGCGCTCGCCGCCGTCTGATCCCGTCACGGGGGGCGGGGTCATACGGCGGTGTGGCCGTTCCAACGCCTGTGCGAGTATGGCTGGATGATCGTCGATGCCGTCATCGTCGTGGACATGCAGCAGGGATTCCTGGCCGGCGGCGCCGAGCCGGTGGCCGCCGCGGCCACCCTCACCGAGCGCGTCGGCGCCCTCCTGGCCCGGGCCCGCCTCGCCGGCGCACCCGTGATCCATCTCCAGAACGACGGCGCCCCCGGCACCACCGACGAGCCGTTCACCCCCGGCTGGGAGCTGGTCCTCAACGAGCCGGCCGAGCCCGTGATCCGCAAGACCGAGGACGACGGCTTCGCCGGCACCCCCCTCGGCGAACTGCTCGATGGCCACGGCGTTCGCCGCGTCGCCGTCTGCGGCGTGCTCAGCGAGATGTGCGTCAGCGCCACCGCCCGCACCGCCCTCGCCCGCGGGCTCGGCGTCGTCCTCCCGCACGACACCCACGGCACGTACCCCCTGGACGAGATCCCCGCCGACGTGGTCTCCCGCGTCGCGGAACACGCGCTGGGCGACGAGGTGGAGCTGGTCGCCGAGGCGGCGGCCGTCACCTTCGCCCCGGCCGGCTGACGGCCGACGTCTGACGTCTGACGGCCACCAGTACCGCCGCGGCGCCCCCCGAAAACCGATCCGTTCACCGGCAGGAGCCACCGTGATACCTCCCCGCACCAGACGCCGCCTCGCGGTCGCCGTCGCGGCCACCGCCCTCGTCCCCGCGCTGCTCGCGGCCTCCTGCGAGGAGGAGCCCCGAGGCGACACCGCCGAGAGCCAGCAGGACCAGCAGAGCCAGCAGGACCAGCAGGCCGAAGAGCCGGAGACGGACGAGACGGACGAGCCGGCCGCGGTGCCGGTCGGCGAGTGGGACACCGAGCGGAAGGACACCGAAGCGCAGGGCGCCGCCCAGTCCGCCGCCGTTCGGCTCGACGAGGTCCTGGTGAGCGAGCACGACGGCTACGACCGGCTCACCCTCACCTTCGACGCGGGCGCCCCGCAGGTCATCGCCGACTACGTGGACACCCTCCCCAGCGGCGACGAGGAGCCGCCCGAGGTACCCGGTGCCCACCAGCTGATGGTCGTCCTCGTCGGCTCGGCCGACGACAGCGTGGTCCCGCCGGTCGAACCCACCGACACCGTCCGCGCGGTCGCCGACTTCGGCGTCTTCGAGGGCGAACTCCGCGTCATCGTCGGCGTCGACACCCCCGGCGGCGGAGCCCCCGGCTACCAGGTGACCCCGGGCGAGAACGAGATCGTCGTCGACATCGCCCACGAACAGGCCGAGTAGCGGGGGGCGGGCCGAGAACATGGGAGCGGAGCGCGTCGAGTTGGTGCCGGTTCCGGCCGGTTCCGTGACGCTGTCGGATCGGCGCACCGAGCGGAGCTGGTCGGTTGAGGTCGCGGCGTTCGGGCTGTCGGCGTTCCCGGTCACCCAGGCCCACTACGCGCGGATCACCGGTCAGCGGCCGAGCGCGGAGCCGGGCGACGCGCTGCCCGTGGAGAGCGTCTCCTGGTGGGACGCCGTCCGGTACTGCAACGCACTCTCCCGCGCCGAGCGGTTGACGCCTGCCTACCGCCTCGACCTCGTCGCCGACGGCGGCCCCGACGTCGAGTGGGATGCCTCGGCCGACGGGTACCGGCTGCCGACCGAGGCCGAGTGGGAGCACGCCTGCCGGGCCGGCACCACCGGGCCGCGCTACGGCGACCTGGACGAGATCGCCTGGTACCGCGGCAACTCCGACGCGCGGATCCACGAGGTCGGCGGCAAGAAGCCCAACGCCTGGGGCCTCCACGACATGTTGGGCAACACATGGGACTGGTGCTGGGACCAGTACGACCCCGAGGTCTACGGCACCTACCGGGTGCTGCGCGGCGGCGGCTGGTTCGACGAGCGCTGGAGCTGCCGCGCCTCGGTCCGCCGCCGCAGCCACCCCACCTTCCACACCGACGACGTCGGCTTCCGCGTCGCGCGCTCCGGCCACCGCCCCGCCGGCTGACTCCTCGGCCGGCCCGCTGGCCGCCCGCTCAGCCGCCCCATCACCACGATGTCCGCTCCCCGCCCAGCTCGCCCGCCGCGCCCACCAGGATCAGGGTGGCCGTGCACAGGGCCAGCAGCCCCTGCGTCGAGGCCGTGACCCACACGCGTCGGCGAGCGGCGCGCCTCGCCGTCCACACCATCAGAGCCCCGAGCGCCGCGTAGGCCGCCAGATAGCCCCAGACCGGGTCCGGTTCCGCGGGGGTCGCCGGGTCGAGGCTCCAGCCGGAGAGCACCCACCACCCGAACACCGCGACCATGGCCATCAGTTCGAGCACGAGGAGGCCGAGCGCGCCCCCGATGTCGGCGACGCGGTCCGCGACGCGGTCGACGACACGGTCGGCGTGGTCGGCGGCGTGGTCGGCGGGCCGGGCGGTGTCGTCCGGGGCGGGCGTGGTCATGCCGCCAGTCTCCCGCCGCGACCCGTGCCGGACATGAGTACTTCTCCCCAGATCGAGGGCCGGCGAGGTCCCGCGCCGACCGGCCGCCCCCCGCTCAGAGGGCCGACCACCACGAGTCGAGGTTCCCGCTCAGTTCACCGATCGCGCCGACCAGGATCAGCGCGGTCGTGAACAGGGCCAGCAGCCCCTGCGTCCAGGCCGTCACGGAGGCGCGCCGGCGGGCGGCGCGGCTGGCCGTCCACACCATCAGGGCGGCGAGCGCCGCGTACCCCGCGAGATAGCCCCAGACCGGGGCCATGCGGACGGGGGCCAGATCGGCGTCCGGCCCGATGTTCGCGCCGGAGAGCCCCCACAGCAGAAGCAGCACGAACATGGCCACCAGCTCGAGCAGCAACATCCCGAGGGCGCCCGTGATGTCGGCGCTGCGTTCGGCGCGGCGATCCAGGCCGTCGTCGGCGCGCGTGTTGCCGTTGCCGTTGCCGTTGCCGTTGCCGTTGCCGTCGTCGTCGCTGTCGGGCGCGGGCGCGGTCATGCCGGCCGCCCGGCCGCGTCGAGCGCCGGCGCGATGACGGCGAACGCCCGGTCCGTCAGCCCGGCGGCCTCCTCGCGCCCCTCGCTCGCGCTCCACCGCCGCAGCACGGCGTCGAACGCGTCGAGCGCCATCCCGGCGGCCAGCCGCGGGTAGAGGTCTGCGTCCGCGTCGAGCCCGAGCCGGCGCGCCAGCTCCGCCGTCAGCTCGTCGCGCCACGCGTCCTGCCGTTCCAGGAAGCGGGCGAGCAGGGCGGGGGTCCCCAGGATCAGCCGGACGACGCGGAGCGTTCGGTCGGCGTGGTCCGGGTGGTGGTCGGCGCAGACGGCGAGCGCGGCCGAGACGGCGTGCCGCAGCGCCACCGAGGGCGGCTCCGCCGCGGGGCGGGCCGCCAACGCGTCGCGCATGCCGGTGCCGAGGTCGGCCAGGAACTGGACGACCACGTCCTCCTTGGAGGCGAAGTAGCGGAAGAACGTCCGCCGGGACACGCCGGCGGCGGCCACGATCTCGTCGACGGTGACCGCTGCGTACCCCTTCGACGCCAGCAACTGCAGCGCCGCCTCGGTCAGTTCGTTCGAGACGAGCCGCCGCTTGCGCTCGGCCATCGTGACGTCGGCGCGGATCTCCATGTGGCCAGGATACCCACAATGCCGCGCATGGCACTCAGGCGCGCATTGACATCCAGTGCCACTGAGGGCAAGGTGTGCCGCATGAGTGAGCCAGAACCGTGGACCGCCGGCCGGATCCACGACCAGACCGGGCGGGTGTTCGTCGTCACCGGCGCCAACAGTGGCCTCGGCCTCGCGACCGCCCGGGCGCTCGCCCACGCCGGCGGGCACGTGATCCTGGCCGTGCGCGACGAGGAGAAGGGGCGAAGGGCGGCCGCCGAGATCACCGCCGAGCGGCCGGACGCCGGCGTCGAGGTGCGTCGGCTCGACCTGGCCGACCTCGACTCGGTCCGTGCCTTCGCCGACCGGCTGCGCGCCGACCACCCACGCCTCGACGTCCTCGTCAACAACGCCGGCCTGATGGCCCCGCCACGCTCCCTCAGCCCCCAGGGCCAGGAACTCCAGTTCGCCTGCAACCACCTCGGCCACTTCGCGCTCACCGGCCTGCTGCTCGACCAGCTGACCGCCGGCACGGAGCCCCGGGTGGTCACCGTCAGCTCGGTCAACCACCGGCGGGCCCGCATCCGCTTCGACGACCTCACCGGCGAGCGCCGCTACGCGCCCATGGCCTTCTACAACCAGTCCAAGCTCGCCAACGCCGTCTTCGGCTGGGAGCTCCACCGCCGCCTGACCGCCGCCGGCAGCCCCGTCCGCAGCGTCCTCGCCCACCCCGGCTACACCGCCACCCACCTGCAGACGAGCGCCCCCGTCGGCCCCTGGCGCGTGCTGCTCAGCCGTATCGGCAACCCGCTGCTCGCCCAGCCGGCGGCCCGCGGCGCGCTGCCCCAGCTGTACGCGGCGACCGAACCCGGCGTCGACGGCGGCGAGTTCATCGGCCCGGACGGCCCCGCCGAGCTGCGCGGCGCCCCGACCCGCGTCCGGCTGGCGCCGCGGGCCACGGAACCCGAGACCGGCCGCCGCCTCTGGGAGCTATCCGAGCAGCTCACGGACGTGCGGTACCCGTTCTCCCACTGAGCCGAGCCGGACCGTGCAGAATCTCGAAAAAAGATCCGCCCGCGATGTCGAGAGCGTCACGACGGCTCCGACGTCTCCGGTGAGCGGCGCCCGAGAGGGGCACCGACACCGGCCCGAGGGGCCGACCGAGGGGAGCACGTCCCATGAAGTACCTGGTGATGGTCTACAGCAAGCAGGCCGACTACGACGCCATGAACGGCCAGCCGAGCGAGGGCCACCCCGCCTGGAGCCAGGCGGACTTCGCCGCCATGTTCGGCTACATGGAGTCGCTGAACAACGACCTCGCCGAGTCCGGCGAACTCGTCGAGGGACAGGGGCTGAGCGAGCCGAAGCAGGCCGTGGTCGTCACCGGCGGCCCCGACGGCAAGCCCGTCGTCTCGGACGGCCCCTTCGGCGAGACCAAGGAGGTCCTGGCGGGCTACTGGGTGCTGGAGTGCGAGAGCGTCGAGCGCGTCACCGAGATCGCCAAGCGCGCCCACCAGTGCCCGGTGCCGGCCGGCTCGCCGGTCAGCGACGTCGTCATCCGCCCGATCATGCAAGCCCCGAGCGCGGAGTGACGACCACCCCGGCCGAGGATCTGCTCCGCCGCCTGGCGCCGCAGGTCCTCGGCGCGCTCGTCCGCCGCTACGGCCACTTCGACGCCGCCGAGGACGCGGTGCAGGAGGCCCTGCTGGCCGCCGCCCAGCAGTGGCCGCGCGACGGCACACCGGACAACCCGCGCGGCTGGCTGATCCGCGTCGCCTCCCGCCGGCTGGTGGACGAGCTACGCGCCGAGGAGGCCCGCCGCCGCCGGGAGGAGACCGTCGTCGCCCTCACCCCGGACGACGGGTGGCACGCCCCGCCGCCCGGCGAGGCGCGCCACCCGCGCGAGGACGACACGCTGACGCTGCTCCTCCTCTGCTGCCACCCGGCCCTGTCGGCCCCGTCCCGCATCGCGCTGACCCTGCGCGCGGTCGGCGGCCTGACCACCGCCGAGATCGCCCGCGCGATGCTGGTCCCCGAGCCGACGATGGCGCAACGCATCAGCCGCGCCAAGAAGACCATCCAACGGGCCGGGGCCCGCTTCGCCGCCCCCACCGCCGACGAGCTCCCGGGCCGGCTCGCCGCCGTCCTCCACGTCCTCTACCTCGTCTTCAACGAGGGCCACACCGCCACCTCGGGGCAGACGCTGCACCGCGCCGAGCTGGCGGGCGAGGCCATCCGCCTCGCCCGCGCCGCCCACCGGCTGCTGCCGCAGGACGGCGAGGTGACCGGCCTGCTCGCGCTGATGCTGCTGACCGACGCCCGCCGCGCCGCCCGTACCGGCGCCGGCGGCGAGCTGATCCCGCTGGCCGAGCAGGACCGCACCCGCTGGAACAAGGCGGCCGTGGACGAGGGCGTCGAACTGCTCACGACCGCGCTCGCCGCGCCCGGGCGGCTCGGCCCCTACCAGGTCCAGGCCGCCATCGCCGCCGTGCACGACGAGGCCGCCGGTTCCGAGGACACCGACTGGTCCCAGATCCTCGCCCTCTACGACGTGTTGGTCGAGCTCGCCCCCGGGCCGGTGACCGAGCTCAACCGCGCGGTCGCCGTCGGCATGGCGCAGGGCCCACGCGCCGGCCTCGACCGGCTCGCCGCGCTCGACGCGGCCGGCACCCTCGTCGACCACCACCGCGTGGACGCCGTGCGCGGCCACCTGTGGGAGATGGCCGGCGACCCCGCGGCGGCCCGCGCCGCCTACCGGAACGCCGCCGCCCGCACCCTCAGCATCCCCGAACGCCGCTACCTCCAGCTCAGGGCCGCGGCGCTCGGCGAGGACGGCTGACGGCGCCACGCGCCGAAGCGGCCGTCAGACGGCGGGCGAGCAGCGCCGCCAGCGCGAAGGCCGCCGCCTCGTAGAGCAGCGCGTGCCGGAACGCCGTCCCCGCGGCCGACGCGTGGTAGACGAGGCCGGCGGCGGACACCCCGACGGTGCCGCCGAGTTGCTGGGCCGTGGGCAGCAGCCCCGAGACCGAGCCGACGGCCTCCGGGCGGGCCCGGTCCAGGACGAGCGTGAACACGGACGCCGTGAACACGCCGAACGCCGCGCCGCCCAGCGCGAGCGCCGGCAGCACGACCCACCGAGGCCCGGGCACCGCGAGCACCAGCATGACCAGCGCCAACGTCGAGGCCGCCGCCGTCGACGCCCCGACCCCCCACCGGCCGGTCAGGACGCGCGCCGCCCGGCCGCCGACCATCGCCGCCGCGGCGAACGGCGCCGCCGTGAGCCCGGCGGCCAGCGGCGGATATCCGAGCCCGGAGCGCAGATGCAGGAAGAGCACGTAACTGAACGACGGCACCCCGGCGTTGAAGACGAACACCAGCAGCACCCCGGCCCGCGCTGTCCGGTCCCGGAACACGCTGGGATGCAGCAACGGCTCGCGCCCGCCGCCGGGCCGCTGGGAGGCCACGAACCCGAACAACACCAGAACGGCCGCGGCCAGGCAGAGCCACGTCCACGCCGGCCACCCCGCCTCCCGCCCCACCGCGAGCGGCAGGATCAACAGCGCCGCCCCACCCGTCGCCAACACCGCGCCGACCGCGTCGATCCGGTGCCGGCCGGCCCCGCGCGCCGCCGGCAGCCAGCGGGCGGCGCCCGCCAACGCGGCAACACCCACGGGCACGTTGACCAGGAAGATCCACCGCCAGCCCCACCCCTCCAGCAGGACCGCGCCGATCAGCGGCCCGAGCAGCGACGCCAACCCCATCGTGGCGGCCAGCAGCCCGAGCGCCCGCGGGCGGCGCGACGCGTCCACCGTGACCTGGATCAGCGACAGCACCTGCGGCCCCATCAGCCCACTGCCCACGCCCTGCACGAGCCGGCACGCCACCAGCGCCTGCGCGGTCGGCGCCGCCGCGCACGCCGCGGACGCGACGGTGAAGACGGCGAGCCCGGCCGCGAACAGCCGCCGGTAGCCGTACGCGTCGCCCAGCCTGGCCGCGGTGATCAGCGTGCCGGCGTAGGTCAACGTGTAGCCGGTCAGCACGAGTTGCGCCGCGCCCTGACCGACGTCGAGGGCGGGGATGGCGGCGGTCACGATCGTGACGTCGAGCAGCTGCATGAACGTGGCGGCCAGCACCACGGCCAGGGGCCTGGACGCCGGCCCGGTCACGCCCAGTCGCCCAGCGCGGCCAGGAAGCCGTCCGGGGCGTCGACATGGGCGAAGTGCCCGGTGCCCGGCACGGTGCGGCAGACGAAGCCGACACGCTCGAAGTGGTCGGCCAGCGGCGGCGGCGTCAGGTCGCTCGGGTCGGCCAGCAGCACGAGCGACGGCACGACCGGGAAGACCGGCACATGGGCGGTCTCCAGGTACCGCATGCGGGTGGTCTCCGGGTCCCAGTCGCGCAACTCCGCCAGCCTGACCTCGACCGCCTCGTCCGACCAGGACGGGTGCGCGGCGCTGACGTCCTCGGCCGTCCACGTCTTGAACGCCCTTATGGCGGGCTGGACTTCGCCGTAGCCGAGGCCGGACCACGGGTACCACGCCGGGTCCTCGTAGACGGCCCGCGCCGGCCGCAGCCGGTCGGCGATCATCGCCAGCAGCACGCCGCCGAGCGAGTGCCCGATCGCCAGGTCCGGCCCGGCCGGCAGCACGTCGAGGAGCTCGTCCGCCCACCGCTCCCGGCTGTACGACCCGCTGCGCGCGCTCCGGCCATGCCCGGCCAGGTCGGGCGCGAGCACCCGGTACCCGTGCCGCTGCGCGAGCCACGGCGCGAGCCGCCACCAGGTGGCGGAACTCCCGGAGAGGCCGTGCAGCAGGACGGCCGTCCGGTCACCGTCCCCCCGCTCGTTCCGCCACTCCCTGACGTGCGGTCGTTCCGTCGTGCCCATGGGCCTTCCCTCCGAGATTTCGATAATCCTCGAAATGCTGTCCTGAGCGCCGGACGCTAGGCCATCGCTTCGATGGATGTCAAAGTCTCGAATCGGTGGGGTAGGGTCGTCGCATGCGCGCGCTCCACCACCCGGACCTGGCCTCGGTAGAGCTGGCCACCCTGCTCAACGCCCTGGCCGACCCGGTCCGCCTCCAGGTCGTCGGCCAGCTGGCCGCCGCCGGCGGCGTGGTGTGCGGGGGGTTCGACGTGGAGGTGAGCATGTCCACGCTCTCGCACCACCTGAAGGTCCTCCGCGAGGCCGGCGTGGTCCGCGTCACCCCGCAGGGCAGCTTCCGCCAGCACGAACTACGCCTCGCGGAGATCGAGGAGCGCTACCCGGGCGTGCTCACCCACATCATCGACTCCGTGCGGGCGCGGTCCTAGGTTTTGTCCGACTCGGGGACCGGAGGCGTGTTCTCCGGATCCAGCGCCGCCAGGGCGAGGTGGACGCCGCCCTGGGCGATGCCCACGTTCAGCGCGAAGCGAGTGTGGGAGATCGGCCGGGTCAACGGGTTCCGACGATGCGCGCGCGCCGCCTTCTCCGCGGTCTGGAGCGCCTTGACGGCGGACTGGAGCCAACGCGGCAGTTCCTCGGGCTCCGTGACGTCGATCAACTCCAGGGAGGCGGCCGTGACCTTCTCGGCCGCGCCCTCCAAGGCGCCGGCCCGCCGAATGGTGAGCCCGTCCCCCTCGAAGGTCCTCAGCAGGTTGAACACGTCGTGCAGTCCGGCTATCGCGTCTGAACTCATGCCCACAGCATGCCGCAACCGGGTCTTTGGCCGCCGCAAACGGGCCGCCAGGGTCCCGTTGCACCGGGACTGTGACGTTACGGTCATCCCAACCGGCGTGTCGTGGGCCCAACGTCACAGTGTTTGCACCCGAGCCGGGCTGGTTCTGCGGAAGCTTGGGTTTTCCAAGCGTTTGCTGATGCGGGCCGTGAGGCGGTAGCGGAGCTCGAATTCCCCGGCCTCGCCGGCGACCCGGTCGCGGCTTCCTGCGGTGATCACCACGAGTTGCCCGGCCTTGAGCGCTTCCAATTGGCGCTCCTGCGCCTGCACGTCGTCCAGCCAGTCGCCGAAGACTCGTCCGGGGTTGGGCGTGGCGGGAGGCACGGGATGCAAGACGCCCGCAGGGAACGGCCCGCTCGGTTCCGGGGATGGATCAAGCGCGCGCGCCAGACGCGCGGCCTGTCCCCGCAGCCACCGAAGCGCCAGCCGAGGCGTGCCGGCCAGATGGCAGCCCAACGCCCAGACTCGGGGTGGCCGGGCCGGCATCACCACCGTGACCTCGCACCAGTAGCCAACGCGGTTCATCCCTCACCCCGCGCCAGCAGGTTGTTCCGCGTCTGGTGGTTGACCTCACGGACAGCCCGCCTGATCCGCCTTATGGTCGGGCTTTCGTTCTCCTCCTCGCCCTCGGCTGTTGTGCAGGGCTCGGCCCGGAGGTCGGTTTCGTCCTCAACTTCCATGTGCGCTCCCTGAGTTAGGGCCTCGCCCAGTGCGCCAGATGTAACTGTGTGCACTGGACCCACTACCAAGGGAACGCGGCCGCTCCTAGGATGGCGATACTTCAGCGGAAGCGTTGTAGTCCGCTGGCTGTTCGGATTTCGGACCGTGTCTGTGTAACTGGAGGTCACGGCGTTGGACGAGGCGACCCCATCCGAAGACTTCAATGACCCCTCAATGACCCCGCTCCAACGATTCGGTGCGGACGTGAAGCGAGTGCGACTCGGCCGCAAGCTCACGCAGAAGCAACTCGGGAAGGCCACCGGCTACTCGGAGTCGTACGTCAGCCAGGTCGAGAAGGGGAAGCTGCTTCCCAGCGAGAAGTTCGCCACGGGTTGCGACCTCGTTTTCGGGACGAACGGCCTGTTCGTTGGCCTGCTGCACCGCGTCCTTGAGGGGGATCACCCGACACAGTTCGTGCCGTACGTCGAGATGGAGCGGAAGGCGGCCCACATTCTCAACTTCTCGGCGACTACCGTCATGGGGCTGTTCCAGACCGAGGAGTACGCGCGGGCGATCTTCCGGGCGGGCCACGGGCGGGAGAGCTCGGAGGTGATTGACGGCAAGGTCCGGGCGCGGATCAGGCGAAGGGAACTGCTGGACAGGGACAAGCCGCCGACGGTGTGGGTGGTCCTACACGAGGGTTCTCTCCGGACCCACGTTGGTGGCCGGAGTGTTATGGCTGCACAGCTGGAGTTCCTGAGGGAGTCGGCGGAGCGCCCGGGAGTCGACCTCCAGGTCATCCCCTACACGGCGGGAGCGGCTGCCGCGCATGTCGGACCTTTCACGCTGCTGACCTTCGACCGCGACCCGGTCGTGCTCTACTCGGAGGACCTACAGGGTGGCAGGCTCTGCCGGACAGCTGCCACAACAGAGCGAGCCCGACAACACTATGATCGGCTCCGCGCGCACGCGCTGCCGCCCGATGAGTCACTGGCCGTTCTCAAGACCGTGCACAAGGAGTACTCACCATGAGCTCGGACCTGGTGTGGGTCAAGTCCTCCTACAGCACGTCGTCGGGCGGGGAGTGCGTTGAGGTCTCCCCGAGCCTGCGGGCCGACCGCTTGGTGCCGGTACGGGACAGCAAGGTGGCGGTTGGACCCGCACTGGTCTTCTCCGTCGACGGTTGGGTGAGCTTTGTGGCGGCTGTAGCGGGGGGTGTGCGTGGCGTTGACGGCGATGCCGGCTAGCGCCTTCGCCATGCCGGTGTTCATCAGCGTCAGCGTTCGAGCGCTGGGAAGGCGAGGGCCAGCCGCGCCGGATCCACGCCCTCCTGAGATCCCGCCAGGAGGGTGACCGTCCTTACGTGTGGGAACTCTTGGCCGAGGGGGATTTCCCGGAGCGCCTGCGGATAGAAGAACAGGTGCCTGAGCGAACGGAGTTCCGCGATCCGGCGCCAGTCCTCAGCGGGCAGGGCAGGTCGTTCTCCCCAGAGGGACAGCCTGGTCAGCCGCGGGAACTGGTCGATCTCGGCGAGGCCGCGTGTCGGGTTCAGCAGGATCACCCAGGTGATGGGTGCCCCCGGGGGTAACCGCCGCAGGGGGTCTTCCGTCTCCCCGAGGCGGACAACGATCTTCTCGACATGCGAGAGCAGTTCCAGCCCTTTCGGTTCGCGGCCTTGCGGGGGCGCCCAGTCCAGTTCGGTGAGCGGCAGGGCGGCGAGCGCGGAGACGTCAGCGGACTGGCGGTTTGAGAAGAGGCGCAGCGTCTCCAGGGCGGGCAGCCGGCTGACGGCGGCCGGATCCACCGGTTCGGTGTAGAACAGGCCCCTGACCCGATCGGCCGCCCCCGCGCTGACGAAGATCTCGGGATCGACGTTGCTTGCGGTAAAGAGTCGGTCGCGTACCCGAGGGTGCGTGATCTGTTCGACGCTGTTCACCGCGATGGGCTGGATCCTGGGAAGCCTCGGGATCACCTCGTCGGCGAAATGGGAAAGCTCGAAGAAACCCCAGAACTCGGCCACCCGGCGTCGTACGTGCTCATTCGGATGGTCGGCGAAGCAGGCCAGGCGGCTGAGAGCGGCATCGCCTCCGATGTGGGCGAGCGTGATGACAACCCAGGGTGCCGTGTCATCCGGCAACTCCTCAGGACCGGGAAGGAGTTCCAGCACCACGGAACCGGCCGTCGCGAGGGCCTGGGCCTCTTCATAGGACCTGGGTGGGATCAGTTCGGCGGCCCGTGCGGTCGCCAACTCCTGTACGTCCGGCGTGAGTTGCGTTGCGTGCTCCAGGCAGGCCATCGCCAGCAGATGCATCCGGATCCGGTGCTTCTTCACCGTGTCGCCGCGCTTCACCAAGCCCTTCAGTAGGCGGGCGCGTTCGTCGGGGCGGCCGTGGGCGACGGCCATGCGGATGACGTCTTCCCACTGGTCCAGGTGGGCGTTCTTGATCAGCAGGGGGAAGTCGCGGGCCTCGATCGCCTCGCGGGCGGCCAGGTAGTCCTGGAAGGTGCGGTGGACGAAGGTGATCGCGCCCTCGGTCGGTTCGAGGAGGAGGCCGGAGCGGTCTAGGAGGTGTTGGAGGACAGTCGCTGCGGAGCCCTGGGCTGCCATCTGCGGCATGGAGGGGAGGACCTGGCCGACCAACTCCAGCGCGTCGTCCCGTTCCAGTTCGGAATGGCCGTTGCGGATGAGCCAGTAGGCCAGCTTCTGGAGGAGAAGGGTCTGGGACGGCGCGTCGAGGCGTAGGCCGTGGTCGATCTTGCGTTGCTGGTCGCGGCGTTCCAACAGCATCCGCAGCGCGGCGTCGTACAACGCCTCGCGGCCGCGTGGCAGGTAGCCGTGGCTGGTGCGGTGCAGGGCGCAGATCAGGCCGCACATCAGGGGGTTGGTGGCCAGCCGGCTCAGATCCGGGCGGCTGCGGATGGCGGTGAGCACCGCCTGGGCCTCCGCGCCGCCCGCGCCCGCGGCCCGGTGCCAGCGCTGCACGAACGCCGCCACGTCGTCGCGGTTCATCGGGGAGAGCGACAGCTCGGTGAAGTCGTCGGAGGCGAGCCAGGCGTCCCGGATGGCCGACGGCCTGGCCGTCACCACGCACGCGCTGCCGGGGAACTCGCGCAGCAGCTCCCGCAGCCAGGACCGGGTGCGGTCCCGTTCCTGCTCGGGGATCTCGTCGATGCCGTCGACCAGGAGCAGGCCCCGGCCGCCGGCGAGGACGCGTTCGGCCCACCCGTCCGGCGGCGTACGCGGGCAGCGGACGGCCGACAGGAAGTCGGCCGGCAGCGGGAGTTCCTGGCCAGCCCGCGTCAGGGTCCGCATCGGGAGGACGAAGGGGATCCGGCCGATCAGGTGGGAGAGGTCCATGCCGAGCCGGTGTTCGGCCGTCGTCACGGCGAGCCACTGCACCAGGGTCGTCTTGCCGGAGCCTGCGACGCCGCGCAGCAGTACCCGGTGCCGGCCGGAGAGCGCGCGTTCGGCGCGCTGCGGCGGGGCGGCCGGGATGTCGCCGCCGTGGAGTGGGGCGCGTTCGGTCGTCTCCAGGCTGCGGCGTCCTCGGCGGACTGCGACGAGACCCGCTCGACCAGCAGGTCGAGGGTGTGGATGATCCGGTCGTGCTGGCGGGCCTGCTCGACCAGCGTGCGTGCCACGAACGTCGACCGCTTGGTGAAGAAGTCCAGGACGTGCAGGCAGGTCAGGGCCAACACCCGGTCGTAGAAGACGGTGGCGTCCGCGGACAGCTCGTCGGTGTTCTGCCGGAGCGCGCGGGACAGAGCGTCCGGGCCGAGGCGGACCGCCTGGACGTCGTCCATGTCGAGGTCGCCGACGGCCCGCAGCGATCTCGCCAGCAGGTCGGCGACCATGATGCGGTCCAGCTCGCGCGGGGTGTCGTGCGGTCCTGCGGCCTTGGCCGCGCACAGCGTCAGTTCGGTGGCCAGCTTCGCCAGGTCCCGGTCGGTCAGGGTCCGCTTCTCGCCGCGGAAGGATACGAGGGACGCGAGCCGGACGGGGCGGTCGACCAGGCCGGCGCCTGGCCCCTCCGGGCGGAACAGCCGTCTGATGAGGGGCGCGACCGCGGCCGAGGCCACCCGTAACCCGATGGTGCCGATCTCCATGGACGTCTCCTTCCCCGCCGTCAGTGCCAGACGACCTGAACGCCCACAGGGACGCCGAAGACAGGCCGACGGACTCCGCTGAAGTGCAGGACTTCGAGGTAAGGAAAGGCTGTTAGCCAGCTCAGGGAGTGGCTGCCGTGTTGGGGACGGAGGTGGAGGTGTGTGAGGTCGTCTGATGCCAGGTTCCGGACAATGTCGGTAGTGGGAAGGTCGCCGGTGATCCAGACACGCTGCCGGCCGCCTAGGCGGCGCAGGGCGATGAGCTGTTCGGCGGTGGCGACGGTGAAGTACAGGCCATCGTCGGGGATCCGAGCGATGACGTCGTCGGCGTAGCGGTCGGCGTCGAATCGTTCCCAGTAGTCGACTAGTTGGGCGCGCACGTGTCGTGACGGGTGGTTGGCGTAGCGGGCGAGCAGCGGGATCGCGGCGTCGGTGCCGACGCCGATGGCTGTGGTTACCACGTTGTACGCCTCCTCCTCGGTCAGCCCCTCAGGGCCAGGGAGCAGGTCGAGGACCAGCGGGCTGTCCAGTTCGGCGAGGAGCCGGGCTCGGTCTTGCGTGCGTGGCGGGATGTACTGAGCCAACCGGTCGGCGATCGACTGTCGTACCGCCGAGGTGAGTTCGGTCGCGTGTTCCAGCGACGCGGCGGCCACGAGGACGCGACGCGGATCCGTGGCAGGGTCGGCGGGCTCGATGAGATCGGAGAGGAGACGGGCACGCTCCTTAGGACGGGCATGGGCGACGGCCATGCGAACGACGTCCTCCCACTGGTCGCGGTGGGCGTTCTCGACCAGGAGCGGAAAGTCGAGCTCTTCCACGGCCATCCGGCCGCCCAAGTAGTCCTGAAAGGTTCGGTGGATGAACTCGACGCGGCCCGCACTTGGTTCGCGGAGCAGGCCCGAGCGTTCGAGAAGGTAGCGGTATACCTCGGGTGGGTCCGTATCCAGGTAGGGCATGGCCGGCAAGGCCGCGGCCAGCACGGCGACGGCGTCGGTTCGCTCCATTTCGGAACGGCCGTTGCGGATCAGCCAGTAGGCGAGCTTCTGGAGCAGCTGAATCTGGGGTTCCTTGCCGAGCTGTCGCCCGCCGGCCAGGCGGATGCGGCGTTCCGTGTCGCGGCGTTCGAGCAGCATGGTGAGTGCGGCGTCATACAACTCCTTGCGGCTGTGTGGCAGAAAGCCGTTGCGCTCCCGATGCAGCGCGCAGATCAGGCCGCACATCAGTGGATTGGTGGCGAGGCGGGCGAGCTCCTGTTTGGTGCGCAGGGCGAGGCGCAGTTGGTCGGCAAGTCCGGGAGATGTGTTGGTGGCGGCGTGCCAGCGGTTGACGAACGTGGTGACGTCCTCGTGGCCCATCGGAGAAAGGGACAGCTCGGCGAAGCCCTGATCGGTGAGCCAGTCCTGGCGAATGGCGGAAGGACGTGAGGTGACCAGCCAGCGGTTGCCTGGAAATGCCGTCAGCAAGTCGCGCAACCAGCGTCGGGTGGCGTCGCGCTCCTGCTCCGGCACCTCGTCCACACCATCGATCAGCAGCAGTCCACGCCCCCCGACCAGCACGCGCTCGGCCCAGCCCTCGGGTGCGGCGTGTGGGCAGCCACTGGCTGCGAGGAAGTCGCTGGGCATCGGCAAAGCTTCGAGGGCTAGCGCACGGAGAGGAAGGAAGAACGGAACGCGACCGAGGAGTTCGTCCATGGACTCTGGCAGGTCGGTACGTACGCTACTGACGGCGAGCCACTGGGCGAGTGTCGTCTTGCCCGAGCCGGCGACGCCACGCAGGAGTACACGGTCGTGGTCACGAGCGCCGAAGACCTCCTCGGCACGTGCCGGGATGGAGCCGTGCGGGCCGACGATTTCCAAGGAGACGTAGCTGGCGTCCAACGGCCACTCACGGGAATGGTCGAGGTCCAAGCCGAAGATCGTGAGTTCGTTGTGACGGGACTCGATGAAGCTGGCGTAACGGCGCTCGAAGGCGGCGTCCTCGACCGCAGGCCGCGGATTTCGATCGATGAGCAGATCGATCTGGGAGATGACGCGTTGGAGCTGCTGGCTCTGCTCGACCAGGGTGCGGGCCACGAAGGTGGAGCGCTGGGTGAAGAAGTTCAGGATGTGAAGTGACAGGGTGCGGACGAGATCGTCGTAGACGGCCTTCGCCTCGAGTGTCTGAATGAACAGAATGGGCCATCCCAGCTGTTCGGCGATGGCTTCGGGACCGAGTCGAACCGCTTGGAGGTCGTCCATGTCCAGCTTGCCGAGGCGGTCCATCGCCAGGCGCAAATCCGACTGGATGGCTCGCTTCTCAGTGTCGGAGAGCGCTCGGTGCTCTTCGTTGCCTCTGGCCGATCGCTCGCACACCTCCTCGGCGATCTTCCGCAGGTCCTTCTCCGTGAGCGTCGCCTTCTCGCCCCGGAACGACACCAGCGACGACACCCGCACCGGCTTGTCGACCAGCCCGGCGCCCGGTCCGTCCGGCCTGAAGAGCCGCTTGATCAGTGGCCCGATCGCCGCCGAGGCGATGCGGGCGCCGATGGTCGCCGGATCCACGTTCCCCGTTCCCCCCGTAACACGTCAGTCCTCGTGCCGATCCTGGGCCGCCAACACGTCGTCCGCGTGGGCGTGCGCCCAGTCGCCCAACGCCTCGACGGCTGGCAGCAGCGTACGGCCAAGGTCCGTCAGCCCGTACGCCACGCGCGGCGGGGCCTCCCGGTGTCGGCGGTGCTCGACGAGGCCGTGGTGTTCGAGGCGGCGCAGGGTGTCGTTGAGGACCTTGGGGCTGATGCCGCCGATCCGGCGGCGCAGGTCGGCCGGCCGTTCCGGGCCGTGCCGCAGGGCCCACAGGACCACCGGGTTCCAGGTGTGGGCGAGCACGTCGAAGGCCAGTCGGGCCTGGCAGTCCGCGATGAACACCGATCGGTGCCTTTCGGATTTCCTACGGTTCCTTCTCCAGTCAGGAAATCAGAAAGCAGAGGGGAAGCGCGTGCGGATCGGGATCCTGGGGACCGGGAACATGGCGTGGGCGCTCGGTGGCCGGTGGGAGCGGGCCGGGCACGAGGTGCGGTGCGGTGGGCGCGGGGCGTTCGCCGAGGCGGCGGCGTTCGGGGAGGTGGTGCTGGTGGCGGTGCCGAGCCAGGCGGCGCTCGACGTGGTCGCGGCGGCGGGCCCGCTGGACGGGCGGGTGCTGATCGACTGCTCGAACCCGCTGGTGCCGGGGAGGGTGGCGCTGCACACCGCGGGTGGGCCCTCGATGGCGGAGCGGATCGCGGCCGCCGCGCCGGGGGCGCGGGTGGTGAAGGCGTTCAACCTGGCGAGCAGCGAGGTGTGGCGGTCAGCCCCGCCGGAGGTCGACGGGGTGCCGCTCGGCGTGCCGGTGTGCGGGGACGATCCGGCGGCGGTGGCGACGGTCGGGCGGCTGGTCGAGGACCTGGGCTGCGCGCCCGTCCCGGGCGGTGGGCTCGACCGGGCGGGGCTGCTCGAGGCGACGGCCGCCTATCTCATCGGACTGTGGTTCGCCGGGGTCGACGCCAGGACGGTGGTGCCGCCGCTGGCGTCGGACGACGCCCGGCCGACCCTCAACGCGCGCCCGGGAGACGGTAGCGGCCGTCCGGCAGCCGCTCGGCGAGACCGTCCGTGAGGAGCCCGGTGAGGGCGCGGGTCCGCTGCTCCGGGTCGTACCAGACGCGGTCCAGCACCGACTGCGGCACCGGGGCCACCGCCTCGCGCAGCACGGCGAGCAGCTTGCCGCGCACCTGGCGGTCGGTGCCCGCGTAGGTCTGGCTGCGGCGGGGCGGGCCCTCGTGGGGCGGCGAACCGGCGCGCCGCCAGGCGCACAGATCGGCGATTGGACAGCTCCCGCACTCCGGCGTGCGCGCCGTGCACAGCAGCGCGCCCAACTCCATGGTGGCCGCCGCCCAGCCGGCGGCGGTCGCCGGCTCCTCGGGCAGCAGCATCCGCGCGAGCTTCCGCTCGGCGGCCGTGGTGGCGTTGGGCGGGAACTGGGTGCCGGTCACCGCGCGGGCGAAGACGCGGCGGACGTTGGTGTCCAGCACCGCGTGCCGCTGGCCGTAGGCGAACGAGGCGACCGCGGCCGCCGTGTACTCGCCGACGCCGGGCAGCGCGAGCAACTGGTGGTGGTCGGTGGGAACCTCGCCGCCGTGCCGTTCCGCTATGGCCGCGGCCGCGCTGTGGAGGCGGAGCGCTCGGCGCGGATAGCCCAGGCGGCCCCAGGCGCGCACGGCCTCCCCGGGAGCCTCGGCGGCCAGGTCGGCGGGGCGCGGCCAGCGCCTGAGCCACTCCTCGTAGACCGGCGACACCCGGTTCACCGGCGTCTGTTGGAGCATGAACTCGCTGACCATGACACCCCAGGCGCCGGCCTCCGGGCGCCGCCAGGGAAGGTCGCGGGCGTGCTTGCCGAACCACTCGATGACGCGGGAGTGGAGGGCGGTGTGGTCGTCGGCGGTCGTCGTCGCGGTGCTGGCAGTGGCTGTGGTCGCAGTCGTCGCAGTCATGGCAAGGGCGATCCTGGCATGTCGCGGGCACGGCACAAAGCGGTCAGCGCGCGCGTGTTGACCCGCGTAGTACGAAGGGTGGGGCGCGAGAGAGTGACCGAAGTCTCGTAAGGTTTCCGCGTGGGATCTCTGCGTACTCCGGTCGGGCCGTTGCCCTCCTCCATTTACTGGCGACGCAGGGCCGCCATGGTGCTGCTTCTCGCCCTGGTCGCCCTGCTCGTGGTATGGGCGCTGGCGCGCGGCGGCGGGGGCGGCGGTGACAGCACGGACAACGCCGGCGGCGACGGCGACGGCGGTCCCGTGGAGTCCATCACGCCGGGGCCGACCCCGTCCGAGTCGTTGATCGACGAACGACCCGGCGGCCGCGAGGAGTCCACGGACGACGAGGAGGACGCGGGCGACGGCGAGGACGCCGGCGCCGCGACCGACGGCGGCGGGGGCGAGGACGGCGGGGCGAACGGCGCGGACGGCGCGACCGAAGGCGGCGGCGACCAGGCGGGCGACGGCGGCGGCAGCGGCGGCGGCGCGGCCCTCGACCCGGCGGGGCTGCCGGCCTGCGTGGCCGCCGACCTGACGCTGTCGCTGCGCAGCGACCGCAACGCCTACAGCCCGGACGACGAGCCGGAGTTGCGGCTCACCGCGCAGAACGCCGCTGGCGCCCCCTGCGCGCTGGACTTCGGGCTCGACGGGCTCACCCTCACCCTGTCCGACGCCGAGGACAACCTGGTGTGGTCCTCCGCGCACTGCCCGGAGGGCGCCGGCTCGGCGCCGACCGCGGTGCCGGCGGGCGGCACCGCGAGCCACGCCGTCACCTGGGACCGGCGGCACTCCTCAGCCGACGCCTGCGACGAGGGCCCGGGGCGGGCCGCCGCGCCGGGCACCTACCTGGCCGAGGTGGAACTGGCCGGCTACGAGGGCGCGCAGACCTCGTTCCGCCTGGAGGAGGACTGAGGCCGACCGGGGCGGCAGCGCCCGGCGGCGCCCGTCAGACGTAACGCTCCAGGATGGAGGACTCGGCCAGCCGCGACAGGCCCTCGCGCACCGAGCGGGCCCTGGTCTCGCCGACACCGTCCACCGCCTGGAGGTCGTCGACGCTGGCGGCCAGCAGCTTCTGCAGCCCGCCGAAGTGGTCCACCAGCCGGTCGATGACCAGCCCAGGCAGCCGCGGCACCTTGGCCAGCAGCCGGAAGCCGCGCGGCGACACCGTGGTGTCCAGCGCCTCGGGCGACGCCCCGTAGCCCAACGCCCGTGCCACCGCAGGGTGTTCGAGCAGCTCGGAGTGGCCGAGCGCGTCGAGGTCGGCGAGCGCGGTCGCCACCCGGCGGGAGCGCTTGCCGACGGCCTCCGGCAGGTAGTCCCGCACGACCAACTGCCGCTCCGGCTCGACGCCGGCGATCAGCTCGTCCAGCTGGAGCGACAACAGCCGGCCGTCCGTGCCGAGTTCGACGACGTACTCGGCGATCTCGGCGGCGATGCGGCGCACCATCTCCAGACGCTGCGCCACCGCCGCCACGTCCCGCACGGTCACCAGGTCCTCGATCTCCAGCGCGGAGAGCGTGCCGGTGACCTCGTCGAGCCGCAGCTTGTACCGCTCCAGGGTGGCCAGCGCCTGGTTGGCGCGGGACAGGATCGCGCCCGAGTCCTCGAGGACCCGGCGCTGACCGTCCAGGTAGAGCGCGACCAGGCGCATCGACTGGCTCACCGAGACCACCGGGAAGCCCGTCTGGATCGAGACCCGCTGCGCCGTGCGGTGCCGGGTGCCCGTCTCCTCGGTGGGGATGCTCGGATCCGGCACCAGCTGGACGCCGGCCCGCACGATCCGCGAGATGTCCTGGTCGACGACGACCGCCCCGTCGAGCTTGCACAGCTCGCGCAGCCGGGTCGCCGTGAACTCCACGTCGAGCACGAAGCCGCCCGTGCACAGCGACTCCACCGTGCGGTCCACGCCGAGGACGATCAGACCGCCCGTGTTCCCCCGGAGGATGCGCTCAAGGCCGTCACGCAGCTGGGTGCCGGGCGCCACGGCGCTCAGCGCGGCCCGGAGCAGACCCTCGCCTCCGGAGCCGCCCCCGGCCCTGCCGGGACCCGCCGGCCGGTCGCTGGCTGCCATGTGATCCTCCGGGGAACGAGACCAATGCGCATGAGTCTACCGGCGCGCCTCCGCTCCCCGGCTGGCCTCCGTGTCAAGAGCCTCCTCGGACTCTCTCGGCCGACGCGGGCCCCGGCGGCCGGGCAGCACCCGCAGCGCCTCCCCGATGTCCCCGACCTCGAGCACCCGCATCCCTGGCGGGGCCTCGCCCGCGTCCGACGGGACCAGCGCGTGCGTGAAGCCGAGCCGCGCCGCCTCCGCGAGCCGCCGCTGCACCCCGGTGACCCGCCGCACCTCGCCGGCGAGACCCACCTCCCCGACGGCCACCAGGTTCTTCGGGAGCGGGGTGTCGCTTGCGGCACTGGCCAGCGCCAGCGCCACCGCCAGGTCGGCCGCCGGCTCCGAGAGCCGCACCCCGCCGACCGTCGCCGTGTAGATGTCGTTCTTGCCCAGGGCCGCTATCTGGCCGCGCTGCTCCAGCACCGCCAGGATCATCGAGACCCGCGACGTCTCCAGACCCGAGGTGGTGCGCCGCGGCGACGGGATCTGGGTGGCCACCGTGAGCGACTGCACCTCGGCCACCAGCGGTCGCCGGCCCTCCAGGGTGACCGTGAGACAGGTGCCGGGCACCGGCTCGTCCCGCCGGGTGAGGAAGAGCCCCGAGGGGTCGGCGAGCGAGGTGATGCCCGCGTCGTGCAGCTCGAAGCAGCCCACCTCGTCCGTGGCCCCGTACCGGTTCTTCACACCGCGCACCAGACGCAGCCGCGCGTGCCGGTCGCCCTCGAAGTGCAGCACCACGTCGACCAGGTGTTCGAGCAGCCTGGGGCCGGCGATCGCGCCGTCCTTCGTGACGTGGCCCACCAGGATGGTGGCCATCCCGCGCTCCTTCGAGGCGCGGATCACCGCGCCGGCCACCTCGCGCACCTGCGCCATGCCGCCCGGGGCGCCGTCGAGCTCGGCAGAGGCGATCGTCTGCACCGAGTCGAGCACCAGCAGGGCCGGCTTCACCACGTCCAACTGGCCGAGCACGGACGCCAGATCCGTCTCCGCGGCGAGATAGAGGTGGTCGTGGACGGCGCCGATCCGATCGGCCCGCATCCGCACCTGGCCCGCGGACTCCTCGCCCGTGACATACAAGGTGCGGCGCTCCGCCGAGGCCGCCTTGGCCGCCACGTCGAGCAGGAGCGTGGACTTGCCCACGCCTGGCTCGCCGGCCAACAGCACCACGGCCCCCGGCACCAGGCCGCCGCCGAGCACCCGGTCGAGCTCGGGAACCCCGGTGCCCCGCGCGGTGACCCGCTGCCCGTCCACCTGGCCGATCGGCAGCGCGGGCGACGCCACCCTGGCCACCGGCGAGGTGCGCAGCGCGGGCGCCCCGCCCACCTCCTCCACCGTGCCCCAGGCGTGGCACTCCGGGCACCTGCCGAGCCACTTGGCGGTGGACCAGCCACACTCGGTGCACCGGTACGCGGGACGATCAGCTTTGCGGGCCATGCGCGGAACGCTACCGTCCGCCACCGACAACGCGCGTCGTCCCCGGTACTCCCGATGTCACCCGATGGGGCGAACCTCGCGCGGGTGGCGCGGAAGGCGCCCGTCTGGCACCTACGGTCGCTGGGTGACGACCCGTAGCCGCGAACGCCGGGACGGCCTGCCGGCCCACCGGCTCGAAACCGTCCCCCGCCGCCGGGACGGCCTGCCGGCCTACCGGCTCGAAGGTACGCCCCGCCGCGCAGCGCCCGCGTGGCCGCCGCCTCAGGCTCGGCCGGCGGACCAGGACCCCGCCCCGGGTGGCAAGGACCGCGTCGCGGAGAGCCAGGACCCTCAGCCGCGCCCGGCGGCGCATCGGGGCGCGGAGTCCCGGCGCGCGGACCGCCGTACGGCCGACCACCGGGGCGCCGCGTCCGGGCTGGGGCGGCGAGGGCCGGCGGCCGGCCGGGCGGACGACGAGGCGTATCTGGACGGCCTGTTCACCTACTGCCTGTCCATCATGTGCGAGCACGACGCCGCCACCGCCGCGCTCGGCGAAACGTTGGCTCTCGTCGAGCGCCGCCGCGGCCCCGGCCGGGTCGCCGCAGCGCCCGAGCTCCAGCGCCCCTGGCTCTACGCCCTCGCCCGCTGGGTCTGCGTGCGCCGGCTGGCCGCCGACCGGGACGCCAGGCCGGCCGCCGCCGGGCCGCGCGCGGTCGGCGACGACGAGGAGGGCAGGCGCCGCCGCCGCGAACTGGCCTCGCTCGCCTGGCCGGAGGCCGCCGGCACCACCACCGAGCAGCGCGAGGCCCTCGAACTGGTGGTCCGCCACCAGCTCTCGGTGCCCGAGGTGGCCAGGGTGCTCAGGCTCACCGCCTCGGCCGCCCACGCCCTGCTGACCACCGCCGCCTGCGAGGTGGAGCGCACCAGGGCGGCGCTCGCCGCGGTCGACGCGGCCGGCTGCCCGGCCGTCGCCGCGCTCTCCGGCGACGACCGGATGTTGCTGCTCGGCCCCGGGCTGCGCCGGGAGCTGGTGCGGCACGTCGACGAGTGCCCGTCCTGCCGCCTGGTGGCGCAGCGGGCGATGGCCGCCGTCGGCTGGATCGGCGCCTCGCCGCGCGGCGCCAGCCGGCTCGCGGTGCTCGCCGCGCCGCGGCCAGCCGTCCGGGCCGCGCGGCTCGCGATCCACCGGGCCCGCGCCCAGCACGCGCCCCGCTACGACCGGGCCGGCTTCCCCGTCGAGGAGCGGGACCGCGCCGCCCGCCGCGAGCCGCTGCGCGGCCGCGCCGTGACCACCACGGTGGTGGCCGCCGTGCTGGCCGCGCCGCTGCTGGCGCTGTGGGCCGCCTACCGCTCGGCGCCCGAGGTCGGCGAGCCGGCCGACCTGGAGGGCACCGCGGCCACCGCCGAGGACGGCGTGGCCTTCAGCCGCGACCCCGACCCCGACCCCGCCCCCGGTGGCGACGCGCCCGCCCCCGCCGGGCCGGGCCCGTCGTCCGACCCGGCCGAGGGCGCGACGCCCGGCGGCGAAGGACGCGCGGACGAGCGCCCGGGCGCCGGCGCGAGCGAGGAGCCCTCGTCCCCGGCAGGGCAGGGGCGGCTCACCGTCGACGCGGTGCCGAGCGACGTCGGCACCCGGATCACCCTCACCGCCACCGGGGACGCGCCCGTCAGTTGGTCGGCCGCCACCGACGCCCCGTGGCTCGTGCTCGACCGCGCCGCCGGCACCCTGCGGCCCGGCGAGTCGGCGGTCGTCGAGGTGACCATCGACCGGGAGCGCGAGCCGGCCGGGCCCTGGCAGGGCCGCATCACCTTCGACCCGGCGGCGGCCGTGATCACCGTCGAGGGCGACGGCGCCCCCGAGCCGCCGCCGGCCAGCGAGCCGCCACCCACGCCGTCCCCCGAGGACCCGGGGGATCCCGAGGGCCCGGAGCAGCCGGAGGACCCGGAGGAGCCGGGCGAACCGCCGGCCGGGGAGCCGACCCCCGAGCCCTGACACCGGCACACCGTTAGCAGTGTTAGCGGCGTTAACGGCGTCAGCCCGGTGTCGGGCCCGTCAGATGGTGCTGCACGGCCGGCGCCAGGCGGGCGACCAGCTCCTCGGGGTCCGCGCTGGCCAGCGGCTCGACGCGGAGGATGTACCGCAGCATCATCACGCCGACCAGCTGCGCCGCCGCCAGCTCGGCGCGCAGCCGGGCGTCCGGCGCGTGGAGGCGCTCGGTGATCCGCCCGACCAGCTGGGCGGCTATGAACGTGCGGAAGATGCCGGCCGCCGTGTCGTTGGTGATGGCGGAGCGGGCGATGGCCAGTATCGGGGCGCGGGTCACCGGGTTCTCCCAGACCCGGAAGAAGACGCCGGTGAGCCACTGCCCCAACTGCTCGGGCGGCACGTCGGGCCGCAGCGACAGGTTGTCCGTGGCCGGCGCGGCGGCGGCCGCCACCGCGGCGCCGAAGACCTGCTCCTTGGTGCCGAAGTAGTGGTGCACCAGCGCCTGGTCGACCTCGGCGACCCGCGCGATGCCCCGGATCGAGACCGCGTCGTAGCCGCGCTCGGCGAACTCGGCGCGGGCCGCCGCCAGGATCCGGTCCCTGGTGGCCGGCCCGCCGGCCGCCGCGTCGGCGCGGCTGGGCCGCCCACGCCGCCGGCCGGCCGGCGCGGGCGTGGCGCCCGACGTCACGGGGACGTCCTGGCGGGGGCGACCGGGCTGGCAGGACCGGCCGGGGCGGTGAGATGGCGGCGGGTGAAGGCCAACGCCTCGGCCAGGTCGGCCTCGCGCTCCTCGGCCGAGGTGGCGCGGCGGGTGTTGATCTCCGCGATCACGTGCCCCGCGTAGCCGGCCGCCGCGAGCCGCTGGAGCAGCAGCGCGCACGGCTGGCCGCCGCGCCCCGGCACCAGGTGCTCGTCCTTGCCCGAGCCCGTGCCGTCCGCGATGTGCACGTGGCCCAGCCGGTCGCCCATCCGGTCGGCCATGGCCAGCGCGTCGCTGCGGGACGTGGCGGTGTGCGAGAGGTCGAGCGTGTAGTGCGGGAAGTCCTCGTCGGTCGGATCCCAGCCGGGGGCGTACGCCAGCATCTCGCGGTCCCGGTACCGCCAGGGGTACATGTTCTCCACGGCGAACGTGACGTCCGTCTCCTCGCGCAGGCGCCGTATGCCGCGGACGAAGTCGCGCGCGTAGTTGCGCTGCCACCTGAAGGGCGGGTGCACCACGACGGCGCTGGCCCCGAGCCGCTCGGCGGCCGCGCGGGCGCGGATGAGCTTGGTCCACGGGTCGGTGGTCCAGACCCGCTGGGTCACCAGCAGGCAGGGCGCGTGCACGGCGAGGATCTCCACCCCGTGCCGGTCGGAGAGGCGACGCAGCCCGTCGAGGTCCTGGCTGACCGGGTCCGTCCACACCATGACCTCGACCCCGTCGTACCCGAGTCGACCGGCTATCTCGAAGGCCGCCTCGGTGTTCTCCGGATAGACGGACGCGGTGGAGAGCCCCACCTTCGCCGTCGGTCCCTGATCTGCCGCGCGATGTGCCACGGCGCCAAGCCTACGTGCCGGGTACGACGGCGGGACTTGACCGGAGCCGCCCCGCGCGCTTTTATTCGTCGCGTGATGAATAAAAGCTCCCCCGACCCCGTGAGTGTGCGGGCGCACGACCTGCGCGTCACCCGTGGTCGCACCCAGGTCCTCAAGGGCCTCGACTTCACCGTGCGGCGCGGCGGCGTCACCGGCCTGCTCGGCCCGTCCGGCTGCGGCAAGACGACGCTGATGCGCGCGATAGCCGGGGTCCAGGCCAGGACCACCGGCACCCTCGAGGTGCTCGGCCGCCCGGCCGGCAGCCCCGCGCTCCGGCCGCTGATCGGCTACGTCACCCAGGCGCCGTCCGTCTACCTGGACCTCACCGTCCGGCAGAACCTCGAGTACTACGCGGCCGTCCTCGGCGTGCCGCGCGCTGGCCTTTCGGCCCGGGTGGACGCGGCGCTCGCCGACGTCGACCTGACCTCCCACGCCGGCGTCCTCGCCGCCGACCTCTCCGGCGGTCAGCGCTCCCGCGCCTCGCTCGCCGTCGCGCTGCTCGGCTCCCCCGAGCTGCTGGTGCTCGACGAGCCCACCGTCGGCCTCGACCCGGTGCTGCGGCGCGGCCTGTGGGAGCTGTTCCACCGGCTCGCCGGCCAGCACGGGGTCACGCTGCTGATCTCCTCGCACGTGATGGACGAGGCAGACCGCTGCGAACGGCTGCTGCTGATGCGCGCCGGCCGGCTGCTGGCCGACGGCACGCCGGCCGAACTGCGCGGGCGCACCGGCGCCGACACCGTTGAAGAAGCGTTTCTGCGCCTGGTCGACGACGCCGACGACGCCGACGAGGCCGACGAGGCCGAGGGCGCCGACGACGCCGATGAGGCGGCCGGCGCGGCCGCCCGAGAGGGGGAGTCGGTGTGAACGCCGTCCTCAGCCCGGCCAGGAGCCTGGCCACCGCCCGCCGGGTGCTCCGCCAGCTGTCCCACGACCCGCGCACCCTCGCCCTGTTGCTGCTGGTGCCGGTGGGGCTGCTGGTGCTCCTGTACTACGTCTTCGACGCCGACCGCGCCTCCTTCGACGCCATCGGCAGCTCCCTGCTCGGCATCTTCCCGATGGTGACGATGTTCCTGGTCACCTCGATCGCCACGCTGCGCGAGCGCACCTCGGGCACCCTGGAGCGGCTGATGACCATGCCGCTCGGCAAGGCCGACCTGGTCGCCGGCTACGCGCTCGCCTTCGGCGCCTTCGCCGTGCTCCAGGCCGCGCTGGCCACCGGCGTCGCGCTCTGGCTGCTCGGCCTCGACATCGCCGGCTCCTCGTGGCTGCTGCTCCTGGTCGCCCTGCTGAACGCGCTGCTCGGCACCGCGCTCGGGCTCTTCGTCTCGGCCTTCGCGGCCTCCGAGTTCCAGGCCGTGCAGTTCATGCCGGCCGTGATCTTCCCCCAGCTCCTGCTCTGCGGCCTCTTCGCACCGCGGGACAGCATGCAGCCGGCGCTGGAGGCCGTCTCCCACGTGCTGCCGATGTCCTACTCGGTGGACGGCATGACACAGGTCCTGCGCCACCAGGACGTCACGGGCGACTACGTGCGGGACGTCCTGGTGGTCGCGGCCAGCGCGCTGGCCGTCCTCGCGCTCGGCGCGGCCACCCTGCGCCGGCGAACGGCCTGAGCGGCGCGGCCGCGAGGGAGGGCGGGCGGCTCAGCGGCCGCCGTCGCGCATCCGGTCGAGGCGACGCAGGATGACGCCCTCGCGGAGCGCCCAGGGGCAGATCTCCACGGACTCCACCCCGAACAGGTCCATCGCCGCCTCGGCCACCACCGCGCCGGCCAGCAGCTGCCTGGCCCGGCCCTCGGAGACGCCGGGCAGCAGCTGCCGCTCCCGAACCGGCAGCTCGGCGAGCTTCTGCCCCCAGTTCCGCAGCTCGGCGCGGCTGAGGTCACGTCGCACGTAGAGCCCCTCGGAGCTGCGGGCGGCGCCGGCGATCCTGGCCAGCTGCTTGAAGGTCTTGGACGTCGCGACCACCCGGTCCGCCGCCCCGAAACGGGTGAAGTCCCCGACCACCCGCGCCACTTGGGACCGCACGTCACGCCGCAGCGCCCGCACGTCGGCGGCGGACGGCGGATCGCCCGGCAGCCTGGCCGCCGTCAGCCGCCCCGCGCCGAGCGGCAACGAGACCGCCGCGTCCGGCTCCTCGTCAAGGCCGAACGCGATCTCCAACGAGCCGCCGCCGATGTCGAACATCAACAGCCGCCCCGCCGACCAGCCGAGCCAACGGCGGGCTGCCAGAAACGTCAACCGCGCCTCGTCGGCGCCCGAGAGCACCTGGAGCGCCACGCCCGTCTCGTCCGCGACCCTGGCCAGCACCGAGTCGGCGTTGCTCGCCTCCCGCACCGCCGACGTGGCGAACGGCAACAGGTCGGCGACGCCCTGGTCCTCGGCGACCTCGAGCGCCTCCCGGATCGTCGCCACCAGCCGGTCGACGCCGTCCTGGCCGATCGCGCCGCGCGCGTCGAGCAGTTCGGCCAGCCGCAGCTCGGTCTTGTGGGAGTAGGCGGGCAGCGGTCGCGCACCGGGATGTGCGTCAACCACCAGAAGGTGAACCGTGTTGGAACCGACGTCGAGAACACCGAGCCTCATGGAGGTCAACGCTACCGTCCCCTTTACCCTGAGTGTGTGGCTAAGACGAAGAGGGCGAAGCCGGGCACATCCGTCACGAAGCTCAAGCAGCTCGACGGGGCGCGACGGCGTGCGGCGGGGGACGAGGTCGACCTCGACCACCCCAGGGCCTGGGTCGAGTTTCCCGACCCGGCCGACCCCGAGCAAGTGTTCCGCTGCGACCTGACGTGGCTGACCTCGCGGTGGCACTGCGTCTTCGGCCAGGGCTGCCAGGGCATCCAGGCCGGCCGCGCCTCGGACGGCTGCTGCACGCTCGGCGCGCACTTCTCCGACGAGGACGACGAGCGGCGGGTCGGCGGGCACATGGCGCGGCTGACGCCCGACACGTGGCAGTTCCACGCGGAGGGCACCTCGGCGGCCGGCTGGGTCGAGGAGGACGAGGACGGCGAGCGCCGCACCCGGCGGCTCGACGGCGCCTGCGTCTTCCTGAACCGGCCGGGCTTCGCGGGCGGCGAGGGGTGCGCGCTCCACACGCTGGCCCTGGGGGAGGGGCGGGAACCGCTGGAGACCAAGCCCGACGTGTGCTGGCAGCTGCCGGTGCGGCGCACCTACGACTGGGTCGACCGGCCGGACGGAGAGCAGGTGCTCGTCGTCTCGATCGGCGAGTACGACCGCAGGGGCTGGGGCCCCGGCGGCCACGACCTGCACTGGTGGTGCACGGGCGCGCTGGCGGCGCACGGGGCGGCGGAGCCGCTGTACGTGACGTACCGGCCCGAGCTGACGGAGATGATGGGGAAGGACGGGTACGGGGTGCTGGCGTCCCTCTGCGAGACGCGCCTGGCGGCGCGGGGGGCGGACGCGGACGGTGGGGGGGGGGGGGGGGGGGGGGCGCGGCCGCTCCTGCCGTTGCTGGCGCCGCACCCGGCGGACCCAACCGCCTGACCCGGCGGGCCGTCGGGGGTTTTCCCCCACCCACCCGCCCTCGCGGGTGGCTTGCGCGGCAGCGGGCCTGCGGCCCGGCGGCGTAGCCGCCGCGGGCCGGGCCCCGCGTGCCCCTGCCGGGGCGTAGCCCCGCGGGGCCGGGCGGCGCAGCCGCGGTTGTTTGTGCCCTGCGGGCGTGCCGCGCCCACCCACCCGCCCTCGCGGGTGGCTTGCGCGGCAGCGGGCCTGCGGCCCGGCGGCGAAGCCGCCGCAGGCCGGGCCCGCGGGCCCCTAGCGGGGCGCAACCGCCAAGGGCCGGGCCAACGGGCCCGCCCCCTGGCGGG
>NZ_BAAGPR010000097.1:0-31268 GCF_054783955.1 Streptomyces mayteni
GGCCGGCCGTGGCCCCCGGCCGCAGGGACCGTACGCCTCGCCGGAGGCGCCCCGCGCCCCGCCGGAGGCGGGGCGTGACGGCGGGGCGGCGGACCGGGCGAGCCGCCCGGCACGGTGCGGCCCAGGACGGCGGGAAGGCCCGCCCGGCCAGGGTTTGGCGGTGGGTGCGGCCCGTCGTGGTCGTCGTGCTGGCGGCGGTCGCCGTCGGGGTGCCGTTGTGGCTGGTGTTGGTCACCTCGGCGAAGCCGCAGGCGGAGGCCGTCAGGCCCAATCTCGATCCGCCGGATGCCTGGCAGCCGGGGCGGAACTACGCCGACGCGCTCAGCGAGGGGGAGATGCTGCGCGGGCTGGTCAACAGCCTGCTGGTGATCGTGCCGGCCGTGCTGCTCGTGTTGGTGCTCGGCGCCGGCGCCGCCTGGGTGTTCGCACGGCGGCGCGGCCGGCTGGTGGCGGCCGCCTACGCGGTCTGCGTCAGCGGGCTGCTGCTCCCGCCCGCGATCATCACCATCGTGCTGCAACTGCGCCAACTCGGCCTCGCCGGCACCAGGCCCGGGATGATCGCCGTGTACACGGCCATGTACCTGTCCACGTCGATCTTCTTCATGACCGGTTTCATCCGGTCCATCCCCCACGAGTTGGAGGAGGCCGCCAGGATCGACGGCGCCGGGCCGCTGCGCGTCTTCGTCCGCGTCGTCCTGCCGCTGCTTCGGCCGGTGATCGCCACCGCCACCATCATGGTGATGCTCTACGCCTGGAGCGACGTCTTCTACGCCTTCTTCGTGCTCGGCGGCGGCGACGCCGCCACCCTGCCCATCAACCTCTACCAGGTCGCCAGCGCGCAGCTCTACCTCAACAACTGGCATCTCATCTTCGCCTACGTGGTGTTGATGAGCCTGCCGATGATCGCCGTGTTCCTGGTCGCCCAGCGGCGGATCGTCTCCGGCATCACCAGCGGAGCCGTCAAGTAGCGGGCCCGGCCCGTCGTCCCGGAAGGAACCACCCGCATGCCCAGGATCAGCGTCGACCTCGGAGCGCCCGAGGGCGCCGTCCTGCACGGTGCCAACGGCGCCCTCTACGGCCTGAGCGACGACGGCGTGCCAGGCGACGCCGTGCTCGCCCCGCTCCGGCTCTCCGGCATCACCCAGAAGCCGGAGGGCGGCCGGCAGCACCCCAACGGCGACGCCCTCACCGTCGCGGAGTCCTTCCTCCGCAACGGCGGCCGCGACGTCTACGTGATGATGCAGGACGTCTACGCGCACTGGCCCTACGAGGACCTCGGCCTGGCCGACTACCTCGGCCGGGTCGACGACATCACCCGCCGGGTCGCCGAACACCCGCGCGCCGACGCGTTCGTGCTGGTGCCGTTCAACGAGCCCGACCAGATCTGGTACCACCTCGACACCCCCGACGCCGCCCGCTACGCCGAGAACCGCGACCGCTTCCTCGCCGACTGGACCACCGTCCACCGCCGGATCCGCGCCCTCGCGCCCGGCATCAGGATCGCCGGACCCAACGAGGCCCGCTACGACCGTCGTTTCCTCCCCGAGTTCTACGCCCACGCCCGCGACCACGGCGTGCTGCCCGACGTCACCACCTGGCACGAGCTGTCCGCGTCCTCGCTCCGCGACTTCCCTGGCAACCACGCCCACTACCGGGCGCTGGAACGGGAGTTGGGGATCGGCCCGCTGCCGGTCGACATCGACGAGTACGGCAACCGCCGCGACCTCTCGGTGCCGGGACAGCTCGTCCAGTGGGTCGCCATGTTCGAGCGCGCCAAGGTCCGGGCCCAGCAGGCCTACTGGGACATGGCAGGCAACCTCGACGGCAACGTCGTCGACACCAACACCCCCAACGGCGGCTGGTGGTTCTTCCGCTGGTACGCCTCGATGTCCGGCGACACCTGCCGCGTCACCCCGCCGACCCCCGACGCCGTCGACACCCTCCAGGGGCTCGCCTCGCTCGACCCCGCGCGGCGCCAGGCGCACGCCCTGGTCGGCGGCGCGGACGGCGACGCCGACGTCGTCTTCCGCTCGGTGCCGTCCGCCGTCTTCGGCACGGCCGTCGCCTACACCGTCGCCGAGGCCACCTGGTCGGGCTACGAGGGCGCGCACCCCGCGCCCGCCGTGCTGGCCGGCGCGATCGCCCCGATCACCGCGGCCGGCACCGTCACCGTCCCGCTGCGCGGCATGGACCGGATGTCGGCCTACCGGATCGTCCTCACCCCGGCCGGCTCCGGTACTCCCGACCGGCCCACGGTGCCCTGGCGCGCCTCGCACGAGGCGGAGGACGCCGCCGTCACCGCCGGCCGGATCCGCACCCTGGGCACGGTCGGGAACGACAACGGCTACGCCGCCTCCGGCACCCGCGACGTCGCCGAGCTCGACCGGCCGGAGAGCCGCGTCGCGTTCGCCGTCTCCGTGCCCGCCACCGGCGACCACGACATCGCCGTCCACTACGGCAACCAGTCGGGCGGGCCGGCCCGTTGGACGCTCGCCGTGGACGACGGCGCGCCGGCCGCCGCCGACTTCCCCGCCACCCTCAACGACGCCTACCGCGGCGTCCTGACCCTCCGGCGCCACCTGACCGCCGGCGACCACACCCTGACCCTGGCCCGCGAGACCGGCGCGCTCGCCCTGGACCGGATCGTCCTCTCGCAGGCCGCCACCCCGCAGGCCCGCTACCCGGCCACCCTCGCGGAAGCCCTCGGCAACCCCCGCCACGAGTACGGCAGTTCGGCCGGTACCGGCACCGGCGCGCTGGTACTGGGCGAGGCCGACGGCATCGTCTTCGACGTCTTCGCGCCGTGCGACGCCTACTACACGCTGACCGCCCGGCACATCGGCGGCCCGCTCGCCCTGGAACTGCACGGCGCCACGCTCACCGCGGCCCCCGACCGGCCGCTGCGGGTCCTCCTCCAGGCCGGGAACAACCGGATCACCGCCACCGGCCGCGCCGCCGTGCGCTCCCTCGACGTGGCCGGGGAAGGCGACACCGCGGGTATCGCCAGCTACGCGGCGGGCGCGGCCGCCCTCACCGGCCAGGCCAGGCACGTCGGCGGCCGCCTCGGCTGGCTCGGCGGCCCCGACACCGAGGCGCGCTGGACGGTCGACGCGCCGCGCGCCGGCCGGCACCTGCTGTTCCTGCACTACGCCAACGACGACCGCGGCCCGGGCGACCACGACTACAACGCCGACGTGATCTCCCGCACCGCGGACCTCCGCGTCGACGGGGGACCGCCTCGCCGGCTGACGTTCCGCACCACCTACTCGTGGTCCGACTTCCGGTCCCTGGCCGTCCCGGTGACGCTGCGGCGCGGCGCCAACACCCTCGCCCTCAGCAACCCCGCCGGCTTCGCGCCCGACCTGGCGGCCGTCCTGCTGGGGCACGTACTCGGCGACTGAGAACCGGCACCGGGACGCTCACCCCGGACAGAGCCGGTCGATCAACTCCCCGACGTTCGCGGCGACCTGCCGCCAGCGGAAGTCCCCCGGGCCCCCCAGGTAGAGCACTCGGGGGTCGTCGGGGGACGTCCGGTAGTCCAGCACGAACGGCATGTCGGGGCCCAGGTCGCCGATCACGATCGTCCGCGCCGTGTCGATCCCCGCCACCTGGTCCGCTGGCAGCGCCTGCCACGAGGTGTTCTGCCTGACCAGCATGGCCCTGCCGTAGAACTCGGGCTGTTCCGGAGCCTCGCCGAACACCTCGGCGAGCACCCGGTCGTCCCGTGGCGGGACCCACCGCCCCGACCTGATCAGCTCGGTGAGGGGCGGCGGGACGACCAGCCCGCCGATCCGCAGGGTCCGCTTCCACATGCCCCTCACAGTACGGTGCGCCCGGTGAGGTCCTGGATGGCCTGGGTGATCTCGGGCCTGAGGTGCTGGGGGGCGGCGCGGTCGCCGAAGTTGCGCCTGTTGACGCTCGCCGAGTTCCACCGCATCTCGATGCCGTTGCGCCTGATGATGGCGACGAAGCCCACCGCCTCCGAGGAGTCGCCGAACAGGTCCCGGTTGATCTGCCCGTGCCCGCCGAAGCGGTCGACCAGGGCGCGGGGGCCACTGCTCAGCCGCGCCTCCAACTGGCGGGTGGCCGGGTTGTAGACGCCGGAGAAGCCGTGGCCCTCCTCGATGTGGTGCGGCCGCCTGAAGAGCCGCCGCCAGAAGCTGGGTTGCAGCGAGGTGGCGGCCTGGTTGTGCCGCCCGGAGAACCGGCTGCCGAAGATCCGCAGGTCGTGGGCCGCCAGGCCGAGCGGGTCCGCGAAGGTGTGCGGGTTGGCGACGTAGGTGTAGGGGTTGGGCTGCGGGGTGAGGCCCACGGTGTCGAGGACGCGGGAGATCTCCCGGCCCACCGGTGAGCTGTTGATGTCGGCCACGGACGTCGAACTCCCCGGCGTGCTGCCGCTGATCGTCGAGCGGCACCACATCTCCTCCTGCCAGGCACCCCGTCGAACTCGGTGCGGAACACGTCCGCCGAGAGGCCGGCCCAGTCGAGCACGGCCCGGTCGTCCGCCATGCCACGGACCCGGCCGAGTGCCTCGCCGACGTCGTCCGCGAACGTCTGTAACTCGTCGGCCAGTAATCGAACTTCGTCGGGATCACCCGGCGTCGGATCCGAGTCCGTGTCGACCGGGCTCCAGTCGGACGGACGTGTCACGTTCCCTCCCAGCAAAGCTGACGGGCTCTCTGCCACAACCGGCGTCGGTACGACAATAGTTCGCATCGCAACGAGTTGGGCGGTGGCGACACGACCGGTGGGTGAGACGTGTGCGGCGTCACCTGGGCGGGGTCACAGCCACATCGGGTCGCGGTGCGGCACCAGCGCCGGGTCCTCCGACCAGACGAGCCGCGCCTCCAGATCGGCGCCCACCACCTCGCCAAGGCGCCGGGTGGCCCAGCCGTTCCAGTAGACGGCGGTCGGGTACTGCGGGATCCGGAACGCCGGCAGCTCGGCCGGCAGCGCCTCGGGCCGGAACACCGCCTGCTTGACATGCCCGGTGACCCGCTTCGGCTTCGAGGAGTGCCGGGCGTCCAGGCAGTCCACGACGGGCTCCACGAGGAGCAGCTGGTAGGCGCCGGGCTCCGCGCCCTCGACGCGCACCGGCAGCAGCTCGCCGGCCGCCGCGAGCCGGTCCGCGCCGAGCGCCGCGATCAGCGGTGGGGTGAGGATCGGGGCGCCCGGATAGCCGGAGGGGAAGCCGGCCGCCGGCCAGTCGGGGTCGCCGCCCCACTCGGCCCCGAAGCCGGTGGGGCGTTCGGTCGGCTTGCCGGTGATCTGCCAGCGCTTGAGCCTGACCAGCGAGTGGTCCAGGGACAGCGTGCGGATCTCGCGCAGCGCGGGCAGCGGCCGGTAGACGGCGCGGGAGGTGTGGGGGGCGTGGGAGGTGTGGGGGGCGTCCGAGGTCATGGCGCCGTCCAGTATGCGTTGGCCGACGGCCGGCCGGTGCGCAGTTCCCACTGGATCTCCCGGCCGATGACGCGCAGCTCGGCGCGGAGCGCGCGGCGGATGGCCCGCTGCCCGAAACCGCGGGCCACCCGGTCCGCGACCAGGTCGGAGAGGTGGGTGCCGAGGCGCTGCAGGTAGACGTCGCGGTGCGTGAAGTTGTGCGGGCGCGGATGGCCGAGCGGGATGCCGTTGGCGGCGTCGTTGATGTTGATCCGGTACTGCCGCAGCAGCGCCCGGGTGTTGGCGGCGCCCCCGCGCCTGGTGCCGGACGGCACGATGTGCGCCGCGGACTGCCCGGGACGGGGCCCGCGCCCCTCGAACCGCATGTTGCGCCGGAGCAGCCTGGCGTTCTGGGCACAGGTCAGCAGTCCGAGGTAGTCGAGCCAGAGCAGCGGGTTGACGACGTAGGCGTGCGGGTCGGGCCCGGCGTCCAGGCCGAGCGGGTCGGGGGAGAGGTAGCGGGCGGCCGCCGGGTCGTAGTGCCGGAAGCAGTTGTAGTGGAGCTCGGTCTCCGGGTCGAAGTACTGGCCGGGGAAGCGCAGCGGGGTGTCCGTGGTGGCGCCCTCGGGCCGGGCGCGGGTCAGGCCCCAGAGGGTGGCGTCGGCGCGCCACGCCGTCTCGCCGTTCTCGTCGACGAGTTCGGTGGGGGTGCCGATCAGGTCGCTGACGATGGCGTAGAACCGCTGGTCGACGACGCCCTGCGGCGCGTCGGCCGCGGTGCGGCGCTCGGTCTGGGCGAGCGGCACCGTGTCGTCGCGCTCCCAGGTGAGGGTGGTCTCGCCCGGCACGCCGGTGACGACCGTGGTCTGTTCGACCAGGTGCGGGCCGTCCCAGGTGAAGCGGGTCTCCTCGGCGACGAACTCCCCGTCGGCCACGGACTCCCTGTCGGCCGCGAGCCGCTGCTTGGCGACCCGGCGGCCGAGCGGGTCGTAGCGGTAGCGCCAGCGGGTGCCGTCGGGGGTGGTGACGGCGGTCAGCCGGTCCTCGGCGTCCCACTCGTAGCGCCAGACCTCGGGCTTGCGGGAGAGCCGGGTGCGGCGCCGCACCACCACCCGGCCGGCCGCGTCGAACATGTAGCGGACGGCGCCGGCGCGGGTCAGCCGGTTGCCGGTGTAGGCACGCTCGCCCCTGGCCTCGGCCGCCGGCCGCCGCGCCGGCCAGTCGGCGCTGGTCGGGTTGCCGGCCGCGTCGTAGGCGTAGGACTCGCGCCAGCCCCCGGCCTCGACGCCGGTGACGCGGCCCGCGCCGTCCAGCGTGAAGGTGCGGCGGCCGCCCGCCGGTTGGTCGAGCGCGGTCGGCAGGCCGTCGGCGCGGTACTCGTAGTCGCGCCGCCAGGCCGGCTCGGCGCCGCCCGGCACGGTGAGCGACAGCCGGCTGAGCCGGCCCGCCGGGTCGTGGGTGAGGCCGAGGAGCGCGCCGGCGGCGCCGAGCCGGCGGCTGATCTCCTGGCCCGCGGCGTCGTAGCCGGACGTCAGGGTGTGGCCGGCCGCGGTGAGCGCGGTGCGCCGCCCGGCCCGGTCGTAGGCGTACTCGGTGGTGGCGCCGGCCGGGGTGGTGCGGCGGACGGGGCGGCCCACGGCGTCGTAGCCGGTGGTGAGGGCGCGGCCGTCGACCGCCTCCGCGGTGACCCGCCCGAGCCGGTCGTAGCCCACGGTGAGCACGGCGTCGGGCCCGGTGGCCCGCAGCAGCCGGCCCGCCGGGTCGTTGGCGAAGTCGGTGGTGACGCCGTCCACCGTCTTGGCGATCCGGAATCCGGCGGCGTCATAGGTGAACTCCACCGTCTGACCGAGGGCGTTGACCCGGCGCAGCGGTCGGCCGAGCGGGTCGTGCGCATAGCGGACGACCCGCCCGTCGTAGTCGGTCTCGGTGGTCGGCCGGCCGGCCGCGTCGTAGGCGTACTCCCAGGTCAGGCCCCTGGGGTCGGTGACGCCCGTGAGGCGCAGCTCGGTGTCGTAGCGGTAGGCGTGGTGCGCGCCGTCCGGCGTGGTGCGGGCGGTGAGCTGGTCGAAGTGGGTGTAGGCGAGGCGGGTGACCTGGCCGAGCGGGTCGGTGTGGGTGAGGCAGTTGCCCTCGCCGTCGTACGTCCAGGACTCGGTGGCGCCGTCCGGCTCCGTCCTGGTGGCCGGCAGGCCCTCCACCGTCCAGGTGACCCGGGTGATCCCGCCGAGGGGGTTGGTGACGGTGGCGGCGTTGCCGAACGCGTCGTAGCCGTAGCGGGTCGTGGCGCCCACCGGATCGACGGCCGAGGTCGGCTGCCCGGCCCGGTTGTTGCCGAAGTGCCAGCCGGCGCCCGCCGCGTCGGTGAGCTCGGTGAGGGCGCCGAACGCGTCGTAGGCGAAGCGGGTGACCGCGCCCTCCGGGTCGGTCAGCCGCACGCAGTTGCCGCGCTCGTCCCACTCCTGGAGCCAGACCGCGCCGTCGTGGTCGGTCAGCTCGAACGGCAGGCCGTGCTCGGTGAAGCCGGCCGACGACTCGGTGCCGTTGGGGAGGCGGACCCGGGTGAGGTCGCCCTCGACGCTCCACTCCAGGTGGGTGGTGTGCCCGAGCGGGTCGGTGAGGGAGGTGAGCCGGTCGTAGCGGTCCCAGGCGCGGTGGGTGGTGTGGCCGAGCGGGTCGGTCTCGGCGACCAGTTGGTAGCTGTCGTTGAACTCGTAGACGGTGGTGTGGCCCAGGGAGTCGGTGAACCGGGTGCGGTACGCCTCGGCGTCGTAGTCGATGACGCTGCCGAGGAAGCCGCCGGCGCCCTCGGTGGCGACGCACCGGCCGGCCGCGTCGTACTCGTACCGGTACCAGGTGCCGTTCCTGTCCTCCCAGCCGGCCAGCCGGTGCCGCTCGTCGTGGCGCAGCAGCTGCGGCTGCCCTGACGAGTCGCGGATCTCGGCCAGGTCGCCGCGCTCGTCGTAGCCGTAGCGCAGCAGCGTCGGCGCCTCGGGGTCGTTGAGCAGCCGGAGTTCGGTGATCCGGCTCCCGGCGGTGGTGACGCCGATGTGGTAGCCGCCGTCGTGCACGATGTCGTGCGGGGCGCCGCCCCGGTCGTAGCCGATCCGGATCCGGTTGCCGTTCCGGTCGCCGAGCGCGACCAGCGGCAGTTCGGCTCCCGGCCGGCCGGGCACCGGCGCGAAGTACAGGGTGTGGCCGGTGTCGCGCCGCTGCACGGCGATCGGCGTGTCCGGCTCGCCGTTCCAGGTCAGCGCCCAGCGCGGGCCCTCGACGGGCAGTATCGCCTCGCCCGGGATCGGCCGCGGGTAGTCGAGGACCATGCCGTCCTCGGTGACCAGCCGGGCGCCGCCCGAGTCGAGCAGCAGCCGCTGGTCGAGCGTCGAGGCCCAGGACGGCCCGAACCAGGTGCCCTCGCGGAGGCCGCTGCGGTGGTGGCGGCGGAGCACCAGTGGCAGTACGCCGGGGAGTTCGACGTCGACGGCGTCCATCACGAGTTCGCCGGTGGCCATGTCGACCGGGTCCGTCCGACAGACCAGGGTGTCGCCGCCCCGCCCCATCCGCCGGATGCCCTGGCCGAGGCCGCGCAGTCCCTGCCGCAGCCCGTGCAGCCCGGTGCTGGCCAGCGAACGGATCCCCCTGGCGAGCCCGCCGAGGGTGGTGAGGCCGCGCATGCCGGGGACGCACTCCAGCGCGGCGAACGCCACGTCGAGCAGTGACGCCTCGCCGCGCGCGAACTTGATGAGGGTGTCGGCGAGGACGACGACGGCGGCGGCGAGCACGATCAGGGCGAGCGGGCCGCCGATGATCATGGCGATGACGCCGAGCACGGCCACCACGACCTTGCAGATGGCGACGAGGGTGTCCCAGGCGTCCGAGACCCAGCGGACCAGGTTCTCCCACCAGCTGCGGTTCTGGATGCCGGCGTCGGACGCCTCGTCGATGCCCTGGGCGCACTCCCGGGCCGCGTCCTCGCGCAACTCCCGGGCCTCGCGGGCCAGTTGGCGGGCCGCGTCCAGGCTGCCCGACGCCTCGTCGACCCGGCCCTGGGCCGCGCCCGCGGCCTCCCGGGCCGCGCCGGCGTCCCGGGCCGCCGCCCGGACCTCCGCCTCGTCGGGCGGCTCGACGCCCTCCCGCTCGCCCGCCTCCTGCAGCCTGGTCGACTCGGCCGCCGCCCGCTCGACCCAGCCCTCCGCGTCCGACAACCCGCCCTGGGCCGACGCCAGATCGGCCTGCGCGGCGATCGCGCGCTCCAGCGCCCGGTCGGCCATGCCCTGCGCGCTCTCCAGCCGCGGCCAGTAATCCCGCAGCGCCCGCGCCGCCAGGTCGTAGGAGGTCTGGAGCTTCTCCAGGTTGCCAGGCACCCCGTCGAACTCGGCCCGGAACGCGTCGGCCGAGCGCCCCGCCCACTCCAGCACGGCCCGGTCGTCCGCCATCGCGCGGATCCGGCCCAACGCCTCGCCCACGTCGTCCGCGAACGCCTGGAGGCCGTCCGCCAGCTCCCTGACCTCCTCGGGGTCGCCCGGCGTCGGATCGGAGTCCAGGTCGACCGGACTCCAGTCGGAAGGCCGCATCGCAGACCGCACCCCCACCGCCGCACGCACCTGATCTCCGCCGCCCCGACGGAGCGTCATCAACGCTAGGGCGACGCCCAGGGGCGGACAACGGAGCGTTTGATCGCGCGCCCGGCGCGCTGTTGCACGGCTGTGACAACCGGGGCGCCCGTGAACCAGTCCACCAGATGTCGGCGATCCAAGCCGCCGCCCGTACGACCCAGCCCGTAAGCCCGTACGACTCACAGAGAGCGAGCCGCCGTGAGCCCTCACGACCGCCAGCACCCCAGCGCCAGGCACGCCGAGAGCCGCCTGACCCGCCGCGGCCTCCTCGGCTTCGGCGCCGCCGCGCTGCTCGGCGCCGGCGTCTACTCCGCCGTCGCCAGCCCCGCCAAGTCCCTGGGCGCCGCGGAGCCCGTGCCGTGCGGCGACACGCTCCCCATGTGCGGTCCCGACCCGGGCCAGGGACCCAGCGTCGACAACCCGAGACTGATCGGCGACGGCTCCACCGCCGACACCGGCCCCCAGCCCCACCAGCCGGACCCCGCACGCCCGTTGGAGGCCGGCGAACGCCCCCCGCAGTTCGTCGTCGTCTCCTGGGACGGCGCCGCCGCCCTCGACGACGGCCTCTTCCCGCGCTTCCGCGAGCTCGCCGGCGAACTCGGCGCCGCCATGACCTTCTTCCTCTCCGCCCTCTACCTGCTCCCCGAAGCCCAGCAGGAGCGCTACCTACCGCCCCGCAACGCGCCGGGCGCCTCCGACATCGGCTACCTCACCGACGCCCACATCCGCGACACCCTCCAGCAGTTGCGCGCGGCCTGGCTCGAAGGCCACGAGATCGGCACCCACTTCAACGGCCACTTCCTCGCCGGCGACGGCTCGGTGGGCAACTGGACGGCCGACGACTGGCGCGACGAGATAGCCCAGGCCAAGGCGTTCGTCACCGAGTGGCGCACCAACACCGGCTTCGACGACCTCGACCCGCTGCCCTTCGACTACGAGACCGAGCTGATCGGCGGCCGCACCCCAGGGCTGCTCGGCCAGGAGAACCTGCTGCCCGTCGCCGCCGAACTCGGCTGGCGCTACGACGCCAGCTCGCCCGGCGGGCTCCAGGTCTGGCCGGAACGCCGCGAGGGCCTGTGGGACTTCCCGCTCCAGACGCTGCCGTTCCCCGGCCACGGCTTCGAGGTCCTCTCCATGGACTACAGCATGCTGGCCAACCAGTCGGGCGACACCACCCAGGGCGACCCGGCCCAGTTCGAGACCTGGCGGCAGCAGGCCACCGGGGCATTCCTCGGCGGATTCGAACGGGCCTACACTTCGAACCGGGCGCCGCTCTTCGTCGGCAACCATTTCGAACAGTGGAACGGCGGCATCTACATGGACGCCGTCGAGGACTCGCTGCGCGAGATGGCCACCTACGACGAGGTGCGCTTCGTCTCGTTCCGCCAGCTGTGCGACTGGCTGGACGCGCAGTCCGAGCAGGTGCTGACCAACCTGCGGACCCTGGGCGTCGGCCAGGCACCGACCGGCGGCTGGGAGACGGTGGTGACCGCCGCCGGCTGACCTCGGCGGCACACGACGGTGCCGGCGAGCAACGGCCGAACGAACGAGCAACCGGACGAGCGGCGGAACGAACGGCGGAACGAACGTAGTGAGCGTCGAGTGAGTGTCGAGTGAGCGGGGACCAGGAGGCCGAGGCGCTGTTCGAAGCGGTCTACCCGCGGCTCGCCGGCTGGTGCCGCGGCCTGGTGGACGGCGACGAGGTCGCCCACGACATCGCCTCCGAGGCGTTCACCCGCCTCTGGTCCCGGTGGACGACCGTGGACAACCCCGAGTCCTACCTGTTCGGCATCGCCGCCAACCTGGTCAAGGACCACTGGCGGCACCGCGACCGGGAACGCCACGCCACCCGCCGCCTCGACCCGCGCGAGGAGCACTCGCCCGCCGCCGACCAGGGGGTCGACGTGCGCGCCCTCGTCGAGTCGCTGCCCGACCGACTCCGCGTGCCCGTGCTGCTCCACTACTACGCCGGCCTGCCCGTCGACGAGATCGCCACCGCGCTGCGCCGCCGGCCGGGCACCGTCAAGAGCGACCTCCACAAGGCCCGACAACGACTGCGGACCGCCCTGAGGGGACTCCATGACCTCACCACATGAACCGCCCGCCGCCCCGGGCGGCGACCAGGAACCGGCCGACATCGCCCACGCCTTCGCCGCCCCCACCCGCCGACTCGCCCCGCCGCCCGGCCAGTTCCACGCCGTCCGCCGCCGCGCCGTGGCCCGCAGGCGCCGCCGGCTGCTCGCCGTGAGCACCGCCACCGTCGCCTGCCTCGCCGGCGCCGGCCTCACCGCGGCCGTGCTGGTACCCGACGGCGGCTCCGGCGGCGACCGGGCGCTGGCCGCCGAGCGCCCGAGCGGCAGCACCCTGCCCGGCCAGTCGACAGGACCCACCTCGCCGAGCCAGGCGCCGGGCACCACGCACCCCGACGGCGGCCGCGACACCCCGCCGCTCTGCGAGTCCGAGCGACTCGACCCCGCCGTCGCCGCCACCGAGGGCGCCGCCGGCTCGACGTACCTGACGCTCACCCTCACCAACGTCGGCGACGCGACCTGCGCCATGACCGGCTACCCAGGCGTCTCGCTGGTCGCCGGCGACGCGGGCGACCAGCTCGGCAGCCCCGCCGAGCGCGACCCGTCCGCCGGCGACCCGGTGCGCGTCGAACTCGCCCCCGGCGCCGCCGCGACCGCCGAGCTGCGGGTCACCCAGGCCATGAACCACCCAGCGGACGAGTGCGGCCCGGTGGCCGCCCGCGGCCTGCGGATCTACCCGCCCGACCAGCGGTCCGCCCTCTTCGTGGCCCACGAGGGGCTCACCGGCTGCACCGCCGCGGACGTCGGCCTGCTGACCGTCTCCGCCGTCCGGCCAGCCGACACCGGCTGACGGCTCCACTCGGCGAACTCCTCCTCCGCCGTTGGGGGCAACCCCGCATGTCGGGCACCGGACACGCCCCGCGGATCATGCAGATTGCAGGGAGTCCCAAACGCCCCTCTCCGGGAGGAATGCTCGTGCGTATCCGTTCCGCGCTGGCCGTCGCCGCCATCACCGCCTCGATCTTCGGCTCCGCCGCCATCACCACCACGGCCTCCGCCGACGCCGTCGTCGCCCTCGACTTCACCCGCTTCGACTTCTGCAACGTGTACGGCCAGACGTGGGCGGACATCGTCGCCAACCGAGGCACCGAGAAGAACTACACCGCCTGTTCCTTCAACGTGATCAAGCCTCACTGAGCGCCCTCCCGGCGCCCCCGGCCCCGCCCGGCCCCCGGCCGCGCGGGGCCGGCCCGCGTCCGGGGCCCCGATCTACCATGTGACGCCATGTGGTCATCCCAGGCGATACGGAGCCTCCGCGCCGACGCCGCTCCGACGTCCCCCACCCCGCTGCGGTCCGTCCCACTCCCCGGCCTCCCGGGCGTCGACGTCCACCTCAAGGACGAGTCCGCGCTCCCCGCCGGTGGCCTCAAGTACCGCCAGGCGCACGCGATGATCCACCACGCCGTCACCACCGGCGCCGTCGGCCCCGGCACGCCGCTCGTCGCCGCCACCGGCGGCGCCTTCGCCGTCGCCGCCGCCCACCTCGCCACGCTGCTCGACCTCCCCCTCACCGCCCTGGTCCCGGCGAGGACCCCGCCGGCGCTCCGGGCCCGGGTCGAGGCGGCCGGCGGCCGCTGCCGGTCGGCCGAGGGCCCGCCGGCCGGCATCCAGCGGGAGGGCCGCGAACTCGCCGACCGCCTCGGCGGTCACCTCCTCGACCACTTCACCGACGCGGCCCCCGCCCTCGCGGCCTTCCCCTGGCCGACCGTCGCCGACGAGATCCGGGCCCAACTCGGCGCGCCCGGCTGGCTGGTCACCGGCGCCGCCACCGGTGCCACCGCGGCCACCCTCGCCCGCCTCCGTGGCCCCGGCACCCGCCTCGCCGTCGCCGACCCCGAGAACTCCGCCTACTTCCCCGGCTGGGCGAGCGACTGCGCCGACTACGGCACCGGCCTGCCGTCCCGCGTCCCCGGCATCGGCCGGCCCCGCGTCGAACCCGGCTTTCCGCTCGCCGAAGTCGACCTCGTCATCCCCGTGCCCGACGCCGCGGGACTCGCCGCCCTCCGCTGGCTCCACACCACCGCCGGCATCCCCGCGGGCCCCGCCACCGGCACCACCCTCTGGGCCGCCTGCCACCTTGCCGCCCGCCTCCACCGGGCCGGCACCCGGGGCAGCGTCGTCGCCGTCATGGGCGACACCGCCGCCGAACCCACCTGGCCCGCCGCCGCCACCCTCGACCCCACCCCCTGGGAACCACTCCTCGACCGCCTCGCCGCGGCGGGGGAGTGGACCTGGGGCGGGAACTGACGGCGGGCATGTCACATCCGGGGGCCCTGCGACGTCGTAGAGGTATGACGACGACGGCGAAGGAGCCCTCATGACGACCTCCCAGGCGGCGAGCAACCGGGCCATGCTCAACCGCTTGCACCACACCGTGAACAGCGGCGACCTGACGGCCATCAAGGAGATGATCGACGAGGTCATCGCCCCCGACGTGCTGTTCCACGCCCCCGTGCCCATGCGCGAGACCGGCCCGCGGGCACTCGCGCAGGTGTGGGAGACGCTGCTCCGCGCCTTCCCCGACCTCCAGGTCAGGGTGGAGGACGTGATCGCCGAGGGCGACCGGGTCGCCATCCGGAACACGGTCTCCGGCACCCACCGGGGCGAGTACCGGGGCCTGCCGCCCACCGGCCGCACGGTCAGCTACGGCGAGATGTTCGTCTTCCGCTTCGTCGACGGCCGGGTCGCCGAGATCTGGGGGGTGGTCGACGTCCTCGCCCAACTCCGCCAGCTCGGGGCGCTTCCCGACGGGCCCGCCGCCTGACCGGGAAACCCCGTTGACACCGGCGCGCGCGTGACGGCGCCGGCTGGGCGATACCCGTGGCGCTGGCCGTCGACGCGGTCGGCACCGGGCTCTATCTCCCGCTCTCCATGGTCTACTTCCTCACCGTCACGGACCTGTCGGAGGCCGGCGTCGGCCTGTTGCTGACGGCCGCCACCGCCTGCTCGCTCCTGCTGCCGCTGCTCGTCGGGCGGATCGTGGACCGGGTCGGGCCGCGACCCCTGGTGATCGCCGGGCAGTTGACGCAGGCCGCCGGGTTCCTCCTGTACCTGGAGGTCTCGGGGCCGGTGTCGCTGCTCCTCGCGGCGCTGGTCGAGTCGGTCGGGCTACGGATCAACTGGTCGTCGGTCTTCGCGCTGATCTCCGCGCAGGCGGAGGGCGAGGCCAGGGACGAGTGGTTCGCCAGGGCCGGCATGATCAGGGCGGCCGGCACCGGCGCCGGCACCGTGCTCACCGGCGTTCTGCTGGCGCTCGCCTCGCAGGACGCGTACCGGGGGATGGTGCTGGCCAACGTGATCTCCTTCGTCCTCGCGGCGGCGACCGTCGCTCTGTTCGTCCGCGCCGGCCGCCGCCCGGCCGGCGAACCCGACGACCAACCAGCCGACGGCGTACGGCGGCTGCTGCGCGACCGGCCCTATCTGGCGCTGATCGGCGTGAACGTCCTCTTCAACATCTGCACGGTCTTCCTCGCCGTGGCGGTCCCGGTCTACGTGATCCGCGGGCTACAGGCGCCGGGTTGGGCAGTCGGCGTCTTCCTCACGATCACCACGGTGGCCGTGGCCACCGGCACCGCCACGGTCAGCCGCCGCGTCCGACGCCGCACTTCCCGGGGCGGCGCGATGGCCCTGGGCGGCGTGCTGTGGGCGGCCTGGTGCGCGGCCGCGGCGCTCGCGGTGCTGCTCCCGCCCGGCCCGCTGCTGGTCGGCTACCTGGCGCTCGCGATGCTGCTGTGGGGCGCCGCCGAGATGACCCACGGGCCGGCCGCCAACGCGCTCTCCGCCGACGTGGCGCCGGAGCGGACCCGAGGCACCTATCTGGCCGCGTTCCAGTACTCGTTCGCCGCGGCCGACATGGTGACACCCGCCCTCTTCGGCGTCCTGTACGGCGTGCACCGCGTGCTGCCCTGGGCGGTCGTCGGCTGCCTGGCCCTGACCGCGAGCCTGGCGATCCGCCCCCTCGAACGCCGCCTGACACAAGCGCGGGGGGTTCGTGGTGAGGGTGTTGTCAGTGGGTGTGCCTAGGATCTCGCTCACGCGGACCAGCTGACCGGTCCGGCGGGCGTCGGTGACGCCCGCCGCGGCGCTGGCGCGTGTCCTCATCGTTCCGTGCCGTGCTGCCGAGTCGTGCGCGGACGAGGGGAGTCAGCGCATCGACAGAGGGGAAGAGCGGCGTGCGGACAGGCTGGAACGAGGATTACCGGGGTGCGCCCGACGGGTGGCGAAGACGGGAGGGGCGGCCGTGGGCCGGGTGGGTGGCCGGGGCCGTCACGCTGGTGGTGGCCGTGCTCGCCGTGCGGCCCTCGCTGCTGACGGACCGACTCCCGGGCCTGGGGGGCGGGGAGCCGGCGGCCGTGGCGACGCTGCCGGTGGAGACGGAGCGGCCGGCGGCCCCGCCGCCTGAGGAGTCGCTGCCTGACCGGCCTACCGTCGACGACCCGTTCGCCGGGTCGCCGGCGCGGGAGTGGGCGGAGGGCGCGGACGGCATCGAGATGCCGGCGGCCGAGCCGGTCGGCCTCATCTCCGAGGAGCGGATGGCCGAAGCCCTCGGCCTGGCCAGGGAGTTCCTGATCGGGACCAACCTCGACCCCGAGGTGCTGGCCGGGGCGGTGCCCGAGGAGGGGCTCGCCGTTCTCGACCCGGGTTCCGACGACATCGCCGACTACGTGGCGCGGTCGTTGGACGAGCCCAGCCAGGAGTACGACGCGACGACCCTGTTCACCCGGTTCCACGACGATCACGCGACGGTGCTCGACGGCGTCGTGAAGGTGCGGGGGCGCACGGAGGTCACCGAGTTCGGGGACGGCAGCGCCATGCTGAACCTGGACTACACCTTCGTCTACCCGCTGATATCCACCGACGGCACGGAGGAGGTGACGCGGGCCGTGGTGCGGCGCGTGATCGACTTCCAGGTGCTCGACCACGAGCGGTGGCAGAGCACGCCCGGCACGCTGTGGCTCTACGAGTGGTCCGTCGACCTGGGCAACGACGACTGCGCGGTCACCGACGGGTTCCTCAACCCGCTCTTCGACTCGCAACTGCTCACCAACCCCGGGCCGACCGGCCCGGAGCGTGACCCCTACGACCGCAGCGAGGAGCTGACGGGCGACGGCGACTGCGGAGTGCTCTCCCGCATCTGAGCCGAGGCCGGTCCGAGGCCGGTCCAGGGATGTCAGGTCGTGAAGCCGCCCGGCGTGACCTGGCCGGTCTCGTAGGCGGCGATCACGGCCTGGACGCGGTCGCGGAGCCCCAGCTTGGTGAGCACGTTGCTGACGTGCGTCTTCACGGTGTGCTCGCTCACCACCAGCGCCGCGGCGATCTCACCGTTGGTCAGGCCGCGGCCGAGCAGCCGCAGGGTCTCGCGTTCGCGGGCGGTGAGCGGGGTCAGCAGTTCGGTGCGGGGCGGCGGAAGGGCGGCGCCCGAGGTGAAGGCGGCGATCAGGGCGCGGGTGACGGAGGGGGCGAGCAGGGACTCGCCGGCCACCACGGCCCGGACGGCGTGCACCAGGTCGTCGCGCCGCACGTCCTTGAGGAGGAAGCCGCTCGCGCCGGCGCGGAGCGCGGCGAAGAGGTAGTCGTCCTGGCCGTAGGTGGTCAGCATGATGACCCGGCTGTCGGTCTCGGCGCAGATGATCCGGGCCGCCTCCAGGCCGTCCATGCCCGGCATCCGGATGTCGAGGAGGACGACGTCGGGGCGGTGCGCGCGGGCGGCGCCGACCGCCTCGAAGCCGTTGCCTGCCTCGGCGACGACCTCGATGTCCGGCTGCGCGGTCAGGATCATGGCGAAGCCGGCTCGGACCAACTCCTGGTCGTCGGCGACCACCACCCGGATGGTCATGCGGGCACCGCCACCGTGTCCGCCACCGGGTCCGGTGCCGGCAGCGGGAGGAGCGCTCGCACCTCGAAGCCGGGTCGGCCGTCCGCCCGCGGGCCGGCCGTCGCCGTGCCACCGCAGGCGGCGGCCCGCTCCCGGACGCCGATCAGGCCGTTGCCGCCGGAGTTCAGGCCGGCGCCGGCCACGGAGACGCCGTCGTCCAGGACGCGGAGCTCCAGGCCCTCTTCGCGCCAGCGCAGCCGCACCTCGGCCCGGCTCGCGCGGGCGTGCTTGACGACGTTGGTCAGCGCCTCCTGGACGATCCGGTAGGCGGCCACCCCGCAGTCGGCGGGCACCGCGCCACGCGGCTCGCCCTCGACGTCGAACCGCACGTCGAGGCCGGTCGACGCGACCTGCCCGGCCAGCGCCGGCAGGTCGTGGACGGTCGGTCGCGGCCCGCGCTCGCCGTCCGGCTCGCGGAGCACGGCCAGCATCCGCCGCAGCTGGTCGAGGGCGTCCCGGCCGGTGCCGGCGATCGCCCCGAACGCCGCCTCGGCGCGGGCCGGTTCGCTGTCCAGCACCACCGGGCCCGCCTCGGCCTGGACGATCATGAGGCTGATCGAGTGCGCGAGGACGTCGTGCATGTCCCGCGCGATCCTGGCGCGTTCGCGCTCGGCCGCGCGCTCCTCGTGCGCCTGGCGCTCACGCTCCAGGCGCAGGGCGCGTTCCGCGAGCATGGTGGTCTGGGCGTGGGCGCCGGCCGAGGCGCGGCCGAGCGCGTACGCGGCGACGTACAGCACGATGCCGCGGGTCGCGGTGTCCGGCGAGCCGACGGTGAGCAGTCCGGCCCCGCACATCGCCGCGAAGATCGCCAGCCGCACCCGCGGCGACGCGGTGGCCGCCACCCCGTGCAGGGCGATCAGGACGCCGTACCACAGTGGTTGGGGCGCGAGCGGTGCCACCAGGTCGTAGAGGCTGGAGAAGCCCCCGCAGACCAGCAGCACCGCCACGGGCGAGCGGCGGCGGAGCACGAGGGGAAGCGAGGCGCCGACCGTGACGACGTAGCCCCACCAGTGCCAGGGCCGCCCGGTGTCGCTGTGTGTGAACAGCAGCGGCGCGGTCTGGGCGACGGCGACCAGGACGGCGAGTCCCGCGTCCGACCAGCGGGAGTCGAGCGAGCGGCGGAGCCGGGGAAAGGCGGGCAGAGCGGACACGGACGTGGATTCTCCCACCTGGGGGCGGACGCGGACGCGGGCGGGCTCAGACGCTGGCGGGGGTGGGGGCGGGGCGCCGGGGGAGCGGGGCCAGGCCGAGGAGCAGCAACAGGCCGACGACCGGCAGCAGGTCCAGGTTCGTCGGCGCGACGCACACCGCGAGCGTCACGGCCGCCGCCCGCCACGCCGGGACGGCGCGGGCCGCCACGAGCCGCCACATGAGGACGACCAGGCCGAGGTAGAACAGCACGGGACCGGCCTCGTAGACGACGAGGTCGACCCCGGGCCGGTTGTGGAAGTCGGTGAACCTGGCCCGCATGTCGTCGTGGTCGGCGGCCAGCGCGCCGACGACCAGGTCGACGGAGATCTGGGCCAGGGAGCAGCCGATGCCGACCCACGCGACGACGGCGGTGACGGTGGCGAACCGGCCGTCGCCCGCCCGCCGCCTGAGCTCCCACAGCAGGGGCACGAAGAGGAGCAGGGCGGCGAGGAAGGCGAGATGTCCGGTGGTCCAGGCGAGGCCGGGGCCGCGCTCGCCGTCCAGGCCGTCGAGGAGACGGATGAGCCCGTAGGCGACGACCAGCAGCGGGGCGGTGACGAAGACGAAGGGTGAACGCATGCCGTCGATCATCACGACGCGGGCGGCGCCGGGCATCGCCGACGCGACCCATTCCGGGGCTCCCCCTGGCGGGGGAGGAGACCGCGGTGACCGGCGTCAGCGCGCGCCGTTCGCGCCCGCGCGGCGTGGAGCGCGGGTGAGGAGCCAGACGAGGTAGGCGCCGCCGACCGCCGCGGTGAGGAGGCCGACCGGGATCTGGAAGGGGCTCAGGAGGCGTTGCGCCAGCAGGTCGGCGACGGTGAGGAGCAGCGCTCCGACCGCCATCGAGGGGCCGAGCGCGATGCCGGGGGCCCGGCTCAGCCGGCCGGCCAACTGGGGGGCGGCCAGGGCCAGGAAGCCGATCGGACCGGCCGTCGCGATGGCCGCGCCGGCCAGGAAGACGCCGACCGCCAGCGCGGTGACGCGGGTCGCCGTGACGCCGAGGCCGATGCCGGCCGCCGCGTCGTCGCCGAGTTCCAGCGCGCGCAGCGAGCGGGCCAGGGCGAGCGTCACGGGGACGGCCAGGGCGAGCGCCAGGGCCAGCGGGACGACGGGGCGCCAGCCGATCGCGTTGAGGCTGCCGTACTGCCAGGCCTTGGCGGTCTCGGCGGCCTCGATCGGCGCCCGGCTGATGAGGTAGTCGTTGAGCGCGGCGAGCATCGCCCCGACGGCGATGCCGGAGAGCACGAGCCGGTCGCCGCCGAGCCCGCGGCGCAGTGTGAACAGCACCACGGTGACGGCGGCCAGGGCGCCGCCGGCGACGGTGCCGACCAGGATCGACTGGCTGCCGGCCGAGCCGACGACGAGGATCATCACGAGGCCGCCGCTGGCGGCGCCCGTGGTGAAGCCGACGATGTCCGGGCTGCCGAGCGGGTTGCGCGCCACGCTCTGGAAGACGGCGCCGCAGCCGCCCAGCGCGACGCCGACGAGCAGCGCGGCGACGGCGCGCGGCAGCCGCTGGTCGAGCACGATGAACCGGTCGGTGTCCGAGCCGCCGCCGAAGAACGTGGAGACGACGCCGCCCGGCGTGATCTCGTAGGCGCCGGTCAGCACCGTGAACGCGGCGACGAGCAGGGCGAGGGCGGCCGCCACGGCGACGGTGACCGCCGAGTGCCGGTGGACGAGGAGCGAGCGGTTCCCCGGCAGGCGGCAGCGGAGGTGGCCGGCCGGGACGAAGCCGCTCGGGGCGAAGCCGGTCGGGACGGAACGTCGGGTGGTGGTGGTCACGCGGTCCTCCGCGAGAGCAGGAGCGCGAGCAGCGCGGGCGCGCCGACGAAGGCGGTGACGATGCCGACCTCCAGCTCGCCAGGGCGGGCGACCACCCGTCCCACGATGTCGGCGGCGAGCAGCAGCGCCGGGCCGGCGAGCGCCGACAGCACGAGCAGCAGGCGTTGTTCGACGCCGACGAGCCGGCGCAGCACGTGCGGGACGACGAGCCCGACGAAGGCGATGGGACCGGCGGCCGCCGTGGCCGCGCCGCACAGCAGGGTGATCGAGGCGAAGGCGAGGGCCCGCACGAGCGGCAGCCGCGCGCCGAGCGCGGTGGCCTGCTCGTCGCCGAGCACCAGCGCGTTGAGGGCCGGCCCGGAGAGCAGTGCGAGCAGCAGGCCGACCGCCACGAAGGGCGCGATCCGGCCGACCACCTCGCCGCCGCGGTCGGCGACCGAGCCGATCACCCAGAACCGGTAGGAGCTGAAGGTGCTGGTGTGGAACATGGTGACGATGCCGGTGCAGGCGCCGAGGCTGGCGCTCAACGCCGCGCCCGCGAGCACGAGTCTGGCCTGGTCGCTCCGGTGGGTGCGGCGCACGCTGACCACGTAGACGAAGGCGGCGGTGAGGGCGGAGCCGAGCAGGGCGAACCAGACGTAGCGGTCGATGGTGGTCGCGCCGAAGAGCGTGATCGCGGTGACGACCGCCAGCGAGGCGCCCGAGTTGACCCCGAGCAGTCCAGGTTCCGCCAGTGGGTTGCGGGTGAGGGCCTGCATCAGGACGCCGGCCACGGCCAGCGCGCAGCCGACCACCAGCGCCAGCGCGGTGCGCGGCATCCGCAGTTCCCAGACGATGATCGAGGCGCGCGACTCGTCGCCCGGGTGGGTGAGACCCTGCCAGACGTCGCCGACCGTCAGCCCCCGCGCGCCGACGGTCAGGCTGGCCAGGCACAGCGCGGCGAGCAGGGCGAGCCCCACGGCGACGACGAGGGCGGTCCTTCGACGGCGGTGCGGGCGGCGGCCGGTGGGCACGACGTCCGCCCCCGGCGCGCTGGTCGGCGCCCGGAGGCCCGCCGTTTCCATGGTCACTTAGGTAAGGCTAAGCTCACCTCTCGTGATACGCAATTTCGTTCGATCTGCCACCCTTGGGGCGGCATCGCTCCTCACGGTGCTCGCCCTGTCCGGGTGCGGCTCCGAGACCTCCGCCGACCCCGCCGGTTCCCCGGAACCTGCCGGCGCGGCCTCGGGGGAGTCGGCCCGGTACACGACTCCCCGAACGATGCCCGAGGGCAAGGGCAGCGGCCAGCCGGACGGCGTCTTCCCGCGCACCGTCGCCCACTTCCAGGGCGAGACGACGCTGGAGGCCGAGCCCGAGCGGGTGGTCGTCATCTCCACCGGCCAGGCCGACGCGCTGCTCACGCTCGGCGTCGTCCCCGTCGGCTCGACTTCCGGCGACGGCGCGGAGATGATCCCGCCGTACCTGGCGGCCGCCTACCCGGAACAGGCCGACGCGCTCGCCGAGACCACATACGTGGGCGGCCGCGTCGAACCGGACATCGAGACCATCGCCAACCTCGAACCCGACCTGATCCTCATGAACAACGCGGGCAAGGAGGCCGAGACGCTGTACGCCGCCCTCAGCGCCGTGGCCCCCACCGTCGCCACCCAGGGCACCGGCCTCTACTGGAAGCAGGACCTCCTGCTGCTCGCCGACGCCCTCGGCCGCACCGAGCAGGCACAGTCCTGGCTGGACGACTACCACGCCGATGCCGCCGCCTTCGGCGAGACCGTCACCGACGACCCGACCGTGTCCTTCCTCCGCAGGAACGGCGACCGGATGCGGGTGTTCGGCGTCGCGTCGTTCAGCGGCTCCGTCGCCGAGGACAGCGGCCTCGCCCGCCCCGAGACCCAGCGGTTCACCGACGAGACCTCGGTGGACATCAGCAGCGAACGCCTCGACGAGGCCGACGGCGACTGGATCTTCTACGGCGTGCAGGGCGGCGACGAGAGCGAGATCACCTCCCAGTCGCTCTGGCCGACCCTCGCCGCGGTCGACGCCGGCCAGACGGTCTCCGTGGACGACGACGTCTTCTACCTCAACGTCGGCCCCACCGCTGCCCGCGGCATCCTGTCCGAACTCGAAGCCACCCTCGGCTGAGGCGGGGCACCGCCATGAACCGGGCGCTGGACCGGGCGCTGGACCGGGCGCTGGCCGCCGAGCGCGTCTCCCTGACCTACCCGGGGGCGAGCGGCCCCATCCTGACCGACCTGTCCGTGACCGTCGAGCCAGGCGCGATGACCGTCATCGTCGGCCCGAACGCCTGCGGCAAGTCGACGCTGCTCCGCGCCTACGGCCGGGTGCTCCGCCCCGACGCCGGCCAGGTCACCCTGGACGGGGCCAGGATCGGCGACCTCGCCCCCAAGGCGTTCGCCAGGAGGGTCGCCCTGCTGCCGCAGTCCGCGACCGCGCCCGACGACATCACCGCGGGCGACCTGGTCGCCCGCGGCCGCTTCCCGCACCAGGGCCTGCTGCGACAGTGGTCGGCCGAGGACGAGGCCGCCGTCACCCGGGCGTTGGAACGCACCGACACCATGGCCCTCGCCGACCGCGCCGTCGCCGAGCTCTCCGGCGGCCAGCGGCAGCGCGTCTGGATCGCCATGGCGCTGGCGCAGGAGACCGACATCCTGCTCCTCGACGAGCCGACCACCTATCTCGACCTCGCCCACCAGTTGGAGATCCTCGACCTCTGCCGGGAGCTGATCGACGACCACGGCAAGACCATCGTCGCGGTCCTGCACGACCTCAACCACGCCTGCCGCTACGCCGACCGCATCGTCGCGATGCGCGACGGCCGCGTCGTCGCCAACGGCAGCCCGGCGGAGACCATCACCGCCGAGCTGGTCCGCGACGTCTTCGGCGTCCCCTGCCGGATCATCCCCGACCCCGTCACCCATGCCCCGCTGGTCGTCCCCGAGGAGGCACGCCCCCGCCGCCGCCGGAATCCGGCGTAACCGCACATACGGGCGGGTCGGCGTGGGTACGATCGCGCTGGTTTCGTGGCCCGCCGTCCAGGAGGGGTGGCGGGCGGGGAGGGGGAGGAATGCCGGAACAGGTGGAGCGGTCGGCGGAGTTAGCGGCCGAGCTGGTGGCCTTCGACCCGCGGGCGCGGGTGTGGCTCACGGAAGCCGGGGCGGCCGCCAGGGCCGGGGAGGACGAGCTGGCCCGCCCACCACGGCTGCGGCACGGCTCACTTCGCGCCGCGGCGGCCGAACCCGTCGACGCCGCCGACGACTTCGGGCACATCGTGCACCACACCCCGGGCGGCGTGCTCCGCACCGCCTCCGTCGAGGAGATCGCCGCGTACCTCAGGTTCTGCGCCGCGTACCGCATCCAGGTCGCCGCCCGCGGCCAGGGGCACGGCACATACGGGCAGGCCCAGGTCGACGACGGTCTGGTGATCGAGACCGAACCGCTCGACGGGATCGGGCCGGTGGCGGCCGGGCAGGTCACCGTCGGCGCCGGCGCGCTGTGGAGCGCCGTGGTGCGGGAGACGCTGCGGCACGGCCTGACGCCGCCGGTCTTCACGGACTACCTGGAGCTGTCGGTCGGCGGCACCCTCTCGGTCGGCGGACTCGGCGGCCAGGCGCACCTGTACGGCGCCCAGGTGGACAACGTCATCGCGCTCGACGTCGTCACCGGGGAGGGCGAACTGGTCACCTGCTCGCCCACCCGACACCCCGACCTCTTCCGGGCGGTGCTCGCCGGCCTCGGCCAGTGCGCGGTCATCGTCTCGGCGACACTCCGGCTGATCACCGCGCCCCGGCAGGTGCGGCGCTACCTGCTGCCCTACGCGGACCTGGAGTCGTTCCTCTCCGACCAGCGGGGGTTCGTCGGGAACAAGCGGTTCGTGTACGTCGAGGGCACGGCCGACATGAACGAGGAGCACCAGTTCACGGGGTACACGCTGGAGGCCGTCGTCTACGGGCCACCCCGCGGGGCGGACGGTGACGCCGATCCCGACGCCGATCCCGACGCCGATCCCGACGCCGATCCCGACGCCGATCCCGACGCCGATCCCGAGGCCGAACCCGACTGGAACGACGACGAGGTGCTGCGCGACCTGCGGTTCGACCGGTCCGGGGAGTACCGCGCCGAGACCCTCGACTACTTCGACTTCCTGAACCGCTTGGCCGACGGCGTGGCCCACCTCAAGGACGAGGGCTACTGGACCTGGGCCCACCCGTGGCTCAACCTGCTGCTGCCCGGCGACCGCGTCCCCGAACTGGCCCGCACCCTGCTCGACGGGTTCGCCGGCCACGACGTCGGCCCCGGCGGCGTCGTCCTGCTCTACCCGCTGGTCCGCGACCGCCTGAGCGCCACCCCGCTGCTGCGCGTCCCCGACGACCCGATGCCCTACCTGCTGGCCGTGCTCTGGACCCTGGACCCGAACGATCCGGCGGCCGTGCGCGCCCGGGTGGACGCCAACCGCGCCGCCTACGAGACCGTCCGCGCCGCCGGCGGCACCCAGTACCCGGTGGGGGCCGTGCCGATGGCCCCCGACGACTGGCGCGCCCAGTACCACGGGGTGTGGGCCGAGTTCTCCGCCGCCAAGCGCCGCTACGACCCCCACCGCCTGCTCGCCCCGGGCCAGCACGTCTTCACCCCCTGATTCCCGCTGACCGCGCCCGCACCTTGCCTGACGGCCGCCCCCATGGCGAAGATGTATCCCGTGCACCACACCAGTGACCCTTACCTCATCCGCCCGGGGCGCCCGTCCGACATCGACCGGTGCGCGGCGCTCAACGACGCCGTCCACCCCTACCCCGGCATCGCGGAGTGGACCCGCGACCTCTTCGACGGCCATCCCGCGGTGCGCCCCGACGACTTCCTCGTCGCCGAACCGGCCGGTGGCGGCGAGATCGCCGCCACCCTGGTCGGGATCCGCCAGGAGTGGACCTTCGGCGGGATCCGGCTGCCCGTGGTCCAGGTCGAGCTGGTGGGCACCGACCCCGCCCACCGCGGCCACGGGCTGTCCGGCCGGCTCCTCGACGCGCTGCACGCCCGCGGCGCGGCCGACGGGACCGCGTTGCAGGTGATCGAGGGCATCCCGTACTTCTACCGCCGCTTCGGCTACGAGTACGCGCTCAACATCGGGGGCGCGCCCGAGATCCCGTCCGAGGCGCTCCGCGAACTGCCGCCGCCCGGCGGCGCCACGCGGCCGCCGCTCCGCCCGGCCACTCCCGCGGACGCGGCCGCCCTCGCGCGCGTCGACCGGGCGGTGGCCGGTCGGGACGTCCTGGCCTGCCCGCGGGACGAGGCCGGCTGGCGCCACGAGATATCAGGACACCGCGAGGACTCCCTGGCACGGCGCACCGTCCTGGCGGCCCTCGACGACGCGGGAGAGGTGACGGGCTACCTGGTCCACGGCCGACGCCCAGGCACGGACGGCCGGTTGACCGTCCTCGCCGCCGGGTGCGCGGACCCCGCCGGGTGGCCTGGGCTCGTCCCCGCGATGCTGCGCCACCTCGCCGAGGCGGGCGCCGCGGGCGCCCGCCCCGACCGGCCGTTCACCGCGCTGCGACTGCGACTGCCCGCCGCCCACCCGCTCGCCAGGGCCCTGCCCGCGGGCCCCGCCGAGCGCCCACGGGCCTGGTACGCGCGGGCCGGCGACCCGGCCGCGCTGCTCGACCGCTGGCTCCCGGTGCTGGCCGGCCGCTGGCGCCGACACGACCTGCGGTGGCCAGGCGACACGCTGCTGATCGACACCTACCACCAGGGGACAAGGCTCCACTTCGACGACGGCGTGCCGGTCGCCGCCCGGGCCGAGCCACGCGGCGCCGCGGCGGCCGACGTCACGATCCCGCCAGGCGCGCTGCTCCAGTTGGTACTCGGCCAGCGGTCCCCCAGGGAACTGCTGGACATCTGGCCCGACATGGCGGTGCCCGACGCGGCCACCGCGGAGTTCCTCGAGGCCGGGTTCCCCGCCGTCCCACCCGAGGTGTGGGCGGTGGCCTGACCCCGGTCGGCGGACGATCGGACATGCGCCGCGTACGACCGGCCATGCCCGGGCGCCCGGCACGTCGGTTGACTGGTCGGCATGACGACACACACCGACGAGATCCTGGTGCTTGGCGGAACGGGCAAGACCGGCCGCCGCCTGGTGCGGGGGCTGCGCGCGGCCGGCCACGCCGTCCGGGCCGCCTCCCGCTCGGGCGAGACCCGCTTCGACTGGACCGACCAGCACACCTGGGCCGCCGCCCTGGACGGCGCGGCGGCCGTCTACCTGGTGGCCCCCGAGGACCCGGCCCTGGCCGACCTCTTCGTCAAGCAGGCCACCGAGGCCGGCGTCCGCCGCTTCGTGGCCCTGTCCGCGCGCGGCATCGACGAAATCCCCGCCGACGTCTTCCAGGGCATGGCCGCCGCGGAACGGGCCGTGCGCGCATCCGGCGTGGAGTGGACGATCCTCCGGCCCAACAACTTCAGCCAGAACTTCAGCGAGGACATGTGGCACGCCCCGCTGCTGTCCGGCCGGTTGGCCCTGCCGATCGGCGCCGCGCCAGAACCGTTCGTCGACGCCCGGGACATCGCCGACGTCGCCGCCGCGCTCCTCACCACCGACCGCCACCAGGGACAGACCTTCGTCCTCTCGGGACCGCGCGCCGTCACCTTCACCTCGGCCGTCGCGACCATCGCCGAGGCGTCCGGGCGCCCCATGGACTACACGGAGATCACGCCCGAGGAGTTCCGGGACGCGGTACTCGCCGAGGGCTGGCCCGAGTCGGCCGCCACCGAGCTGAACGCGATGTACGCCGCGATGCGGTCGGGCGCCTGGGCCGAGCCAGGCGACGGCGTCCCACGCGTACTCGGCCGCGAACCGATCGACTTCCCCACCTACGCCGCCGGCGCGGCGAAGGCCGGAGCCTGGTCGTAGCGGCGCCACCGGGGGAACCGGCCGACGGCGCGCGGCTGTCCTGATCTCCGTGATCAGGCACCACCCCCTTCCCCTGGCCCGCGCGCTGGCCTGGGGCGTCCCGCTGGGCGCGGCCGCGGCCCTGGCCCTGGCCGTGCTGACCGGGCGCGCGTGGCAGGCATGCGACGTCGGCGCCAACGCCGCGGCGAACAGCTGGGCCCTGCTGACGGAGGTGCTGATCGGCGTCGGCACGGTCAACGCGGCGCTGTTCGCCGCGACCTACCTCGCGCTTCCGCCACGCAACCCCGGCCGGCGTCTCGGCACCGCGCTGGCGGCCTGGCTGCCGCTGACCGCGCTCGTGGCCTGGTGGTACTTCGCGGTCCACGGCACCCCGGCCGACTACCCCGCTCCGCTCTGCCCGGAGAACGTGCCTCCCTGGTGGCCTTCCGCCATCCCCGTCTGACATGTCTCTCCGACGCGGGTCTACTCCGAGTCCTCGGTGGCGTAGAAGAGTTGAAGGATCTTGCCCTGTCTGATGATCTTGTCGTGATTCGTCTTCACGTACCCGCTCATGTCGATCGTGGTGGCGCCGCCCTCGCCCACGGCCTCCGAGATGCGCCGCACCGTCCCGTCACGGGTGTCCCCGGCGGCGAAGACCGCGGTGAGGCTCGTCGCGGTGATGCTCCCGGTGCTGGTCCACTTGCAGTCGGTGGGACCGGGCCAGGCGGTGCCGGAGGCCGGGCCGGTGAGCACCGTGCCCAGAATCTGGTTCGGCCTTCCCGGGACCTTCTTCTCCAGGAGCTTCAGCTCCTTCTGGTCCTTCAGCCAGTCCGTGTTGGCCCTACCACCGATCAGGATGTAGAGGGCCGACACCGCCAGCTCCGTGCAGTCCTTGCTCGGGCGTGCCAAGCATGCGGAGAACGCCGCCCGTTGCCCGGCAGCCGCGTACGCCGATTCCCCTCGGAGCGGTAACGTTTTGCCGCGACTCCCAACGGATCCATGATCGTTTCAGCGGCTGCCGCGTTTCGCCCGGGTGGCCGCCCGCCGAACCGCCGAGCGTGCTCCGGTAGATTCGGGCCGGTGAGCGCCTCCGTGACCAACGACGAACTCATCGCCGCGGCAGCCGCCGTGCTACATCCGCACCACGTGGGGGACCGGCTGTTCGGCAATGTCGCGGCCACGCTGGTCACCGACGCCGGCAACCGCTACTCCCGGGTGTGCGTCGACACCGGCTCGGGCACCGGCTTCTGCGCCGAGGCCGCGGCGATCGGCGCGATGGTCACCGCCCGCGAGTACCGCATCGCGAGGATCGTCGCCGTGTGGCGGCGCGCGGAAGACGGCGCGCTGCACGTGCTGCCGCCCTGCGGGCGGTGCCGGGAGTTCATCCGGCAGGTCGACTGGGCCAACATCGACACCGAGGTGGTCCTCGGCCGGGACCGGACGGCGACCCTCGCCGAGCTCCTGCCGGCCCACGAGTGGCCCAACCCGCTCGACCCGCCGGCGGCGCGCCCCGGCTGATCGCCGCGCTGGGCCAGACCGGCTGGTGAGCCGGGGCCGCGCCGATCGTCAGGAGACCAGGGGCGCCTCCTCCGACTCGGTCAGCCGCACGGTGGACAGGCCGCCACGCCCGACCTTGACGTCCGTCACCTTCAGCTGGGTGCCAGGCAGCAGGATGAACTCCTCCTCGCCGGTGAAGGCGGAGAAGTCGCGGATCCCCACCGCCCTTGTGGGGACCACCTCGAACAGGGTGCGCTTGCCGCGACTGCCGAGGAACGCCTTGGCCACGCCCAGCTGGGAGGTGCACGAGGACACGCCCCACCAGGTCACGGTCTTACCCAGCGGATACCGCGCCCGCAGGTCGAGCGAGACGCCGCGCCACAACGGCTCGGTGCGGACCGGGAGTTGCGAGACCGCCGAGAACAGCAGCCGCAGGTACGGCAGGTAGGGGACGAGGCTGGCCCGGTCCGGGGAGCGCAGCACGGCGTTGATCTCGCGGTAGAACGCGGACTCGCAGGTGTAGAGGTAGAGGGCGGCGACCGCGTCGGCCGACAGGCCGCCGGCCGTCTCGTCGGCCCGGAGCTTCCCGAACTCCTGCGACCGGTCCACGTGCCGGCCGAGCCCGGAGAGCAACGCGGCGACCGGGGCCGCGGCCTCGCGGAACTCCATCAGCGGGGTGTCGAACAGGCCCGTGATCGCGGGCAGGACGAGCCCCTCGTCCCTGACGCTGGAGAGCCGGTCCAGATAGAGCTGGTGCAGCTCCATGGTGGACGTGATGAACGCGCCCATCCGGTCGGCCACGCCGCCTTCGACCCCGCCGCTCTCCGCCGCCAACGTGTTCCAGCCGGTGCTCGGCAGCCAGTCGATCGGGTCGGCGCCCAGCGAGGCGAGGGCCGCGTCGACCATCCCGAAGTGCTCGCCGTCGCAGAAGATGTCGCCCTGCGCCGCCGGGTTGGCGTGGTCGATGTGCCGGACCTCGACCTCGGGATACTTCTTCTGGAGCCGGAGCACGACTTGCTTGAGACTCCGCGCGTGCGCCCCCCACCACGCGAAGACGACTCCCCGGTCCTCCTCGGCGGCGTGCTGCTTGGCCCTGAGTATCTCCTCGACGATCCGCTCGGCGACCGGCCGCCAGAACCTGGTGTGCTGGTCGGTGGGGATCGCCCCGTCGGCGCTGGCCGTCAGCGCCGCGTTCAGCAGCAGCACGCCCTGGGTGAGCATCGCCTGGAACCACTCGGGCGGCTGGACGGTCTCCCGCTCCTTCAGCAGCGCGCGAATGTCGGCGATCGGCGTCTTCTTGGGGATCCCGTACTTCCACATCGCCGCGGCCTTGATGATGCAGCGGATGCTGACGACCCGGCCGAACTGGCTGTCCTTCCAGTCGTGGAAGGTGTTGTCGAACATCGCGATGCCGGTGGCGCTCTCCGGCCGCGGGTACGGGTTCTGGCCGAAGACGACGACCTTCCACTTGTGCGGCGCGTTGGGCTTGAGCGCCTGGAAGGTCAGCTCGCGGACCGGGACGACCTCCGGGCCCCGCCCCGGGCCGATGAAGGTGGCCGCGTCCGGCCGGGCCTCGATGACCGGCTTCAGCAACGGAAGCCACGGCTCACCGCCACCCGCGAACAACTCCGTGAGCCCCAGCGGGTCGTTCGGGTCCGGTTCGGCGGCGGCGGGAGTGCGGGTGTCGCTCATGGTGGCGGGACTCCAAGGGGGCGATCCGTGCTGGTGGATGGCCTGCTCGGCCACCTGATCACGAGGCTAGGCCAGCCCACTGACACTCCGTCGTCCACGATGCTCTGTCAGTGGCGGCCGGTAGCGTCGTGATCAGTTGAGTGACCGTCAACCGATCGGAGAGATTCCCAATGACATTGTCAAGCCGGGTCGGTGACGTCCCGTGATGGCGTCATGTCGTTGCGGAGCCGACGCTGGGGATGGTTGCCTCGAAG